>CAYSXF010000187.1:0-7271 GCA_964434815.1 uncultured Lentisphaeraceae bacterium | reverse complement strand
ATTTCTGCCTGTCTCGTGGGCTCGGAGATGTGTATAAGAGACAGGCCCTTGATGGATCTTATGTCCGAAGCCGGTTTCACGGGGGTCTTCATCGGCATCGAGACCCCGGACGAGAACTGTCTGGCCGAGTGCAGAAAGGTACAGAATGGGAACCGGGATCTCGTCGAAGACGTCAAACGCATCCAGCGGGCAGGGCTTCAGGTGCAGGGCGGATTCATCGTCGGTTTCGACCACGACCGGCCCTCCATCTTCCAGCGGCAGATCGATTTTATCCAGAGAAGCGGCATCGTAACGGCCATGGTCGGCCTGTTACAGGCGCCCGCCGGAACGCAACTTTACGCGCGCATGGAGAAGGAGAACCGGCTGTGCGCTGAAGCCTCGGGGGACAATGTGGACGGGACGACCAACATCATTCCGGCGATGACTCTGGAAACACTCAAGGAGGGTTACCGGCGAATACTGGACACCATTTACGCTCCGGCGCCCTACTACCGGCGCATCCGCACCTTCCTTCGAGAATACAGGGCGCCATCCGTGCGGGGTCATTTGCAGTTCTCACACGTACTCGCGCTCGCGCGCTCATTCTATAGGCTCGGTATTGTGGGCAGGGAACGGTTCCATTTTTGGGCGCTCCTGCTGTGGACCCAGTTCCGGTGCCCCCGGCTTTTTCCCGACGCAATCAGTCTCGCCATCTATGGCTATCACTTCCGCATGATCTGCAAACGGCATGTGGTGTAGCATAATAACCGCAGGGAATGATGCTATGCACACAAATCATTTGGCCGAAGAGAAAAGTCCCTATCTGCTCCAACACGCCCATAACCCGGTCGACTGGTACCCGTGGGGCGAAGAGGCGTTTGCAAAAGCGCGAAGGGAGAATAAGCCCATTTTTCTCTCCGTCGGCTATTCCACCTGCCACTGGTGCCATGTCATGGCTCGCGAATCCTTCGATAACGAGGAAACGGTGGGCCTTCTGAACAAGGACTTCGTTTCAGTCAAAGTGGACCGAGAGGAGCGGCCGGATGTGGACAAAGTTTACATGTCTTTTGTGCAGGCCACGACCGGCAGAGGCGGCTGGCCGATGAGCGTGTGGTTGACACCTGGGCTGAAGCCGTTCATGGGCGGCACCTACTACCCGCCGGATGATCGCTTGGGTCAGCCAAGCTTCAACAGCATCCTGCGCCGGATCGCAGAGGCGTGGCAACAAGATCGCGCCCGGATTGTCGCATCGGGCGACGATGTTCTGCGGGAACTGCGGCACGCCATGGAGGCTCCTGCCGCTGAGCCGTCAGATCTGGAGCAGTCGCTTCCCGACAGAACGTATGAAGCCATCAAAGCCACCTTCGACCCCCTCTGCGGCGGTTTCGGGGGCGAGCCCAAGTTTCCGCGTCCTTCCGCGCCGAATTTCATGCTCCGCTATTTTGCGAGAACAGGCACGCGCGACGCTTTGGAGATGGTTCTCTTCACGCTCCGCAAGATGGCCGACGGCGGCCTGCACGATCACCTCGGGGGCGGATTTCACCGCTATTCAGTGGACGAGCGGTGGCACGTGCCTCACTTCGAGAAAATGCTATACGATCAGGGTCAACTCGTCGGCACCTATCTGGATGCGTATCAGATTACGCATGACGCCTTTTTTGCCGAGACCGTTCGCGATACGCTGGACTATGTGCGGCGCGAACTGACGGGGGATGAGGGACAATTCTTTTCGGCGGAAGACGCCGACAGCCCCATTCCGGGAAACCCGCAGGAACATGCCGAAGGCGCCTTTTACGTGTGGGAAAAGAGCGAGATCGACGATGTGCTCGGCCCACAGGAGGCGGACATCTTCGCTTTTCATTACGGCGTCGAGCCCGTCGGAAATGTCCGTGATGATCCGCAGGGGGAGTTCGCGGGCAAGAACGTTTTGTTTGTCTCCCACACGGTCGACGAGACCGCCGGACGCTTTTCAAAAACGCCAGACGAGATCCGAGGTGCGCTTGCGGATGAGCGCCTCAGCCTTCTGGAAGCCCGGTCCAAACGTCCGCGTCCGCAGGTGGACGACAAAACGATCACCGCGTGGAACGGGCTGATGATTTCCGCCTATGCACGCGCCTACCAGATACTCGGAGAAGACAAGGATTTGGCATCTGCAAAGGCGGCAGCGAATTTCATTCGGCGACGACTCTATGACAAGAAGAGCGGACTTTTGCAGCGCCGCTACCGCAAGGGAGAGGCCGCAATCGAAGGCTATGCCGACGACTACGCGTTCCTGATCCAGGGGCTCCTCGATCTCTATGAGGCGGCTTTCGACGTGAATGACCTGACGTGGGCGCTCGCGCTTCAGAAGAAGCAGGACACTTTGTTCTGGGACGCCAGCGCCGGTGGCTACTTCAGTACGGCAGGCAACGACCAAACGATTCTTCTTCGAATAAAAGAGGACTACGACGGCGCTGAACCGTCTCCGAACTCTGTCGCCCTGCTGAATCTGCTGCGTTTGGCGCAGATGATCGACAGCGTCGAGTGCGGCCAAAAGGCGGACAAGATATTGGCGGCGTTCAGTCAGACGCTAAAGCGGACGCCTCATGCTCTGCCGCAGATGATCGCCGCATTCGAATTCCGCATCGGTAAGCCGAAACAGATCGTTATCGCCGGGCGGGCAGGGGCTCCTGACACACAGTCGGTGCTTTGCGACATTCATTCCCGGTTCACGCCCAACAAGACGCTTCTTCTGGCCGATGGCGGGATTGGACAAAAGACGCTGGCCTTGTATGTCCCATTCATGACGAAGGTCAGCGTGATCGGCGGCAAGGCCACCTCTTACGTTTGCGAAAACGGGGCCTGCCAACTTCCGCAGTAGGGTTTTACCCCATGGCGAAGAAGCGCGAGTCGGCGCATCCTATAAAAAGAGGACGTTAGGCGGATCGCACTCCGCCTGTTTCTCACAAATCAGGTATCAGCCGGATGAATGCCGTTAACGCAAACGAAACACAAGATGCGAAAGGACTTCTGCCATGTTACACAAAACCAAAACACTAAAAGGTTATACGCTGAAAAGCCTGGACGGGGAGATCGGAAAGGTTCAGGAATTCTACTTCGACGACCAGCACTGGACGGTCCGCTATCTGGTTGCGGATACCGGAAACTGGCTCACAGGCAGGCAAGTGCTGATTTCCCCACATGCGTTGGCTGCCGTGGAAAAAGAAGGGAAACACATCTCCGTCAAATTAACCAAAAAACAGATCGAGGACAGTCCCGCCCTGGACAGCGACAAGCCCGTCTCGCGACAATTCGAGGAGGCGTACTTCGGATATTACGAATGGCCGATGTATTGGGGCGGACCGTATATGTGGGGCGCGTATCCCTACATTATGAGTGACTACGATAAAAAGAAGGTATACACTCCGGTCGAAAAAACGGGAGATGCGCATTTGCGCAGCACCCAGGCTGTGAGCGGTTATCACATTCAGGCCACCGATGGCGAAATCGGGCACGTTGAAGACTTTATCATCGATGATGAGACGTGGGCCATCCGGTATCTCATCGTCGATACAAAAAACTGGTGGCTGGGAAGGAAAGTCCTTGTTTCGCCGCAATGGATCACAAACGTGAGCTGGAGCGACTACAAAGTCTTCGTCAAGCTCGACCGCGAGACCATCAAGCGCTCGCCGGAGTATACGGATTGGTCGCTGCTCACCCGCGAATTTGAGGATAGTCTTCATAAGCATTACAAGCTTCAGGGATATTGGGAATCTGAGCCGAAAGACACGAAATAGCCCGTGCGTTCACGCTCCGCTTGTGACGGCACGCACTGGCCATAAAAGGAATGGATATGGCGCGTGACCCCATTTGCGGCATGACGGTTGGCGAAGCGAATGCGCTCCGCGCGGAGCGCGACGGACAGACATACTACTTCTGCTGCGAACACTGCCGGCAGAAGTTCGTGTCGCCGCCGGTCTCGGCGGGGCGCAAAGAAGAGTCACGGGGCGATGCGCTTTACACATGCCCGATGCATCCGGAGGTGCAGCAGGACCATCCGGGCGATTGCCCGGCGTGCGGTATGGCGCTGGAGCCGAAGACTGCGACCGCTGGCATGGGTGACGGGGAGAATGACGAGCTGCGCGACATGACGCGGCGCTTCTGGATCGGCGCGATTCTGACGTTGCCAGTGTTCGTTTTGGCCATGGCGCATATGCTTCCTTTGCTCGGAGAACAGCACTGGGCGATGGGCGAAGCCTCGCGTTGGGTTCAATTTGCGCTCACCATACCCGTGGTCGGCTGGGCGGGGTGGCCATTTTTCCGTCGCGGCTGGCGCTCCGTCGCGACCCGGCACCTGAACATGTTCACGCTGGTCTCCATCGGCGTGGGCGCGGCCTTCATCTTCAGCGCCTTGGCGATGCTCTCGCCCGGTCTCTTTCCGCACGGGATGCAACACGAGGGCAGGGTCGGCATCTACTTTGAGGCCGCAGGGATGATCACGGTGCTGGTGCTCCTCGGCCAGGTGCTCGAGCTTCGCGCCCGCAGCCGCACGGGCAGCGCCATCCAAGCGTTGCTCAGCCTCGCACCGCCCACCGCGCGGCGCGTCACATCAGAAGGCGACCATGAAGTTCCGCTGGACCAAGTAAAAGTGGGCGACAGTCTGCGCGTGGTTCCCGGTGACAAGGTGCCCGTCGATGGCGAGGTGATCGAAGGGCACTCCAGCGTGGACGAGTCCATGATCACCGGTGAATCGCTTCCAGTTGAAAAGGGTGTCAGCGACAAAGTGACAGGCGGCACGGTGAACGGCGCCGGGAGTTTCGTCATGCACGCCGAGCGGATCGGCAGCGAAACCCTGTTAGGGCAGATCGTGAACAGGGTGGCCGAAGCCCAGCGCAGCCGCGCGCCTATCCAGGGCCTCGCCGACAAAGTCGCCGGCATCTTTGTTCCGGCGGTGTTGGCGGTATCGGTGCTCACCTTCATTCTCTGGCTGTGGCTCGGGCCTGAACCCAAACTCACGCACGCGATCATCAACGCGGTCGCGGTCCTCATCATCGCTTGCCCGTGCGCCCTCGGTCTGGCTACGCCCATGTCCATCATGGTCGGTGTCGGACGCGGCGCGCAGGTGGGTGTGCTCGTGAAAAACGCCGAAGCGCTCGAAAGGTTGGAGAAAGTCACCACGCTCGTCGTGGACAAAACGGGCACTCTCACGGAGGGCAGACCTGAACTGATGGATGTCCTGCCCGCCGCCGGTTTCGACGCAACGGAGTTCCTGCTTCTCGCCGCCTCACTGGAACAGAATAGCGAACACCCGCTCGCCGCCGCGATTGTGCAGGGTGCCAAGGAGCAGAACATCGCCTTGCAGGCCGCGAAGGACTTTCGTTCGGTGACTGCGGGCGGTGTCGCTGGCATTGTCGCGGGGCGCGCGGTGGTGGTTGGCAAGCCGGATTTCCTGCGGAATGAAAAGATTGCGGGTCTGGAGTCACTGGAAACATCGGCGGCGAAGCTACAAGAAGAAGGCAAGACCGCGATGTTTGTCGCCATCGATGGCAGGCCTGCCGGCATTCTAGCCGTCGCAGATCCGATCAAATCCACCACGGCCGAAGCCATCAAGGATATCCATTCACTTGGCTTGAAGCTCGTCATGCTCACCGGTGACAACCGGCGGACAGCCGACGCAGTGGCCAGACGGCTCGGGATCGACGCTGTGGAGGCGCAGATTGACCCTGTCGGCAAAGTCGCGTGCGTCAAGAAACTGCGCGCAGAAGGCAAGCCTGTT
Organism: uncultured Lentisphaeraceae bacterium; assembly: GCA_964434815.1. GTDB lineage: Bacteria > Verrucomicrobiota > Kiritimatiellia > RFP12 > UBA1067 > CAYSXF01. Next base: position 1,537 of record CAYSXF010000187.1, on the reverse strand, counting down.
GCGATGGCCGGTGACGGCATCAACGACGCTCCCGCCCTCAGCGAAGCGGACGTCGGCATTGCCATGGGCACCGGTGCCGACATAGCCATGCAAAGCGCAGGCATCACTTTGGTGAAAGGTGATCTCCGCGGTATCGCTCAAGCCATACGCCTCAGCCGCGCGACAATGACCAATATCCGGCAGAACCTTGTCTTTGCGTTTCTCTACAATGCGCTGGGCATTCCGGTGGCGGCTGGCGTGCTCTACCCGTTCTTCGGCTTGCTGCTCAGTCCGGTCATTGCCGGCGCGGCGATGAGTCTGAGTTCCGTATCGGTCATCAGCAATGCCTTGCGGCTACGCAACGTGAGACTTTGATTGTGTTGTATAAAAGAAGGAGAAAAGAACCATGACGACGAACACACTTTCCCCGGACATGCTCCACAAGATGGATGCCTACTGGCGTGCGGCCAACTATCTGTCGGTCGGCCAGATTTACCTCTGCGACAATCCGCTGCTGAAGCGGCCGCTGGCGCTCGCAGACGTGAAGCACATGTTGCTGGGGCACTGGGGCACAACCCCGGGGCAGAATTTCATCTACACGCACTTGAACCGGGTCATCACTAAGTATGACCTCGACATGATCTACGTTTCAGGCCCAGGGCACGGCGGTCAGGCGCTGGTTGGCAGCACGTACCTGGAGGGCACGTACAGCGAGGTCTATCCCGACATCAGCCAGGATGAGGATGGCTTGCGTAAGCTCTTCAAGCAGTTTTCATTTCCCGGGGGCATTCCCAGCCACGTGTCGCCGGAGTGCCCGGGCTCGATTCACGAGGGCGGCGAGCTGGGGTATTCGCTCAGCCATTCGTTCGGAGCGGCGTTCGACAATCCGGATCTCATCGTGGCCTGCGTGGTTGGCGACGGGGAAGCGGAGACGGGGCCGCTGGCCACGGCGTGGCACTCCAACAAGTTTCTTGATCCGGTCAATGACGGCGCGGTGCTGCCGATCTTGCACCTCAACGGCTATAAGATCGCCAACCCGACCCTCCTCGCCCGCATCACGCACGAGGAATTGGAGCAGCTCTTCCGCGGCTACGGGTGGACGCCCCTTTTCGTCGAGGGCCGCGAGCCGGAACTGATGCACGAAGCCATGGCCACTGCGCTCGACACAGCAGTGGAGCAAATTAAAGTGATTCAGCAGGAAGCACGCACCCGCGGCACCGGCACGCGTCCGCGCTGGCCGATGATCGTGCTCAATTCGCCCAAGGGCTGGACAGGTCCGAAGGTGGTCGACGGCAAGCCCGTCGAAGGCACCTTCCGTTCGCACCAGGTGCCGCTCTCCGACCCGGCCGCCCATCCCGAGCACCTCAAGCAGTTGGAGGACTGGCTGAGGAGCTACCGTCCGGATGAACTCTTCGACGGGCAGGGCCGCCTGATGCCGGAGCTGGCCGAACTCGCGCCCAAGGGCGAGCGGCGCATGGGCGCGAATCCTCACGCCAACGGAGGCATGCTGCTCCGCGATCTGCGCATGCCGGATTTCCGCGACTACGCAGTCGATGTG
>CAYSXF010000186.1:0-7279 GCA_964434815.1 uncultured Lentisphaeraceae bacterium | reverse complement strand
ATTTCTGCCTGTCTCGTGGGCTCGGAGATGTGTATAAGAGACAGTTCGCGTACAGCGCGATGCCCTTGCCGCGCTGCGCGACAAAGGCGACCTGGGTCCACTCGCCTTCCTTCAATACGGGTGGCGAAACGAAGTTGAACGCCCAGCGGTGCTCTGTGTCGGTCGCCTCAAAACCGATGCCCGCGCCGTTCTGCGTCAGGATGAACGGCGCTTCGCCTCCTGTGAACCGCTTGCACACAAGCCCACGCCGCCCGCGAACAGTCGCCGGTTTGACCCAAAGCGAAACAGTCAGATCCGGTGCGTTGAAAACAGCCGGCTCGTCCACGCGCAGCCATCCGGCGCCGCTGAAGCGTGCGGCGCGGCCGCGCAGGCCGTCCGTCACGACTGCCGCATCGCCGTTGACACTCGCGCGGAAACCGTTGCCGGAAACATCGTCGATCTTGACGCCTTTCGTGGCCTCGAAATTCCAGAAGGCGACCGGATCGGGGCGGTTGAGATAGCGGCTGAGACGTGCCTCAGCCGCGCGGCGCAACGCAGGTTCATCCGTGGTCTCGTCGCGGACATTTTCAAACGTGTTGCCGCGCACGAGCACGTTTGCCGTGCGCCTGCTGACGAAAATTCCCTGCTCGGAATTCGCAACGTGGTTCGCTTCAACAATCACATCGCGCGTGTCGCCGTCGATGCTGATGTGCGCGTTGCTGTCGAGCCGGTTGCCGCGCACGACCGCGCCGATGTTCAGTGCCCCGGCATAGGGCGAATGACGCAGACCGGTGATTTCGAGAACGGAATCGGCCGCTGTGGTCCAGTGGTAGTAGTTGCCTTCCGCGATTTCGTTGTCGCGGAATTCGCAGTACCAGTTGGGCTGATAGCCGTGATACCACAGCCCCATGCCGCGGAAGCCGGACATGCGCGCGCCCGTGTTGCGCAAAACGATGTTCTCCACAGCCGTGCCGTAAAACTGCATGGGGCCGCAGTCTGCAAAATCGTTCCCGACGACCATGTAGTGCCCTTGGAACATGGTGACGCAAATTTCCGAATTTGTATCAGGCGCGACATCCCACGGCCGATCAACTTCGACGGACCGCTCGCCTTGCCCCGCCACGCGGCGGACCTGTCCCGCGCCTGTTCCCGCGAGCACAAACACCGCCGCACCGCACCAGTCCCGACTGCGCCAGTCCGGCTTGCCGTTGAGCGTAAGCGCCTTGCCGTTCGCCTCGACAGCCTTCCCCGAATACGCCTCGCCGCCGGCATCTGACGTCATCGCCTCGCGGTCCCAGCCGTGCATCAGATGCAACCGGTTGTTGGCATAATACACGTTCTGTGAAAAGCGCGATCCGTCGAGGCAGTTCAGGCCGCCGCCGGTGGACATCAGATCCGCGCCCGTGATCTCGTTGTTCTCAAAAATCAGACCGTCGCTTCCCGAGATGCAGTACCAGCCCCAGCGGCCATTGAAAAAGCGGTTGCCGGCGACAAGCCCGCCGCGGACGCGGCTCAAGAATAAGGCGCGTCCGGTGCCATAGAAATCGCAGTCTGTGATCTCGATATTTCTTCCGCCCATCCGCACCGTGTCACCGCCGCCGGTGGACCACTTCATAGACTCGCGAAACCGCGCGTCCACCTCGTCTTCCGTCGGATGCCCGCGATAGGAGTCGGCGCGAACGCGCACATGCCGCAGAAAAATATCGCCCGCGCCCGGCTTGTCGCCGAGGTCGCCAGAAATGACGTGCCGGTGATGGTTCGCATAGATCGTGAGGTTTTCAAGCCCGAACGAATTCGTTCCCTGCACAAGCGACTCGGGCGGCTTCGGCAGATCGGGCCACGTCAGCGCGACCCACTCCTCCTTCTCGCCGCGCAGCACCGTGCCGTGCGGAACGATCAGCGCATCGGACACGGCGTAGCGCCCCCGAGGGAGAAAGACAACGCCGCCGCCGTTCGTTGCAGCAGCCGACAGCGCCTCTTGAATCGCAGCCGTGTCGTCCTTCGCGCCGTCTGCCTGCGCTCCGAAATTCGTCACGTTGAAGACCGTCAGCGGCCACGCCGTTTTCTTTGCGACCGTCAACTCTACCGGATCGCTCCAGCCCGCGCCGCCGCCCGCGCCGTTGTGAGCGTACAGCCGATACGTTCCCACCGGCACATCTGCCGGCAGCGCCGCGCGCACCGCGTTTCCGTCCGTTTCAACCGGCAGAGAAAGGCTGCGCGGACCGTCGAGCCGCAACACGGGCTTCCGCAGCCCGTCCTTCGCCGCCCATCCGAGGTTCTTTCCGAACGCGCGAAGCCATCCGCCCTGATTCGCCGTGGTGCCACTGTCGCCCTGCGCCCACCAAACCTGCGGACGGTTCAGCACGCGCTCAGCCGTTCCATCCCGCGTGGCGATGCGAACAGCGAAAAGCCCATGATCTAAGTTCGGCGGCACAACAAACTTCACCGACTGCCTGTTCGCCTGAAGCGCCTCGACCGTCTCCGTTCCGCGCTTGGGCCACACAACCGTTTCCTTCACTGGAGCCCCTGCCCGGCCATCCGGCAACCGCATGATCTCAAGCGCTGGCTTATCGCTGAAATTCTCTCCGATCACCATCACCGTTTCGCCCGGCCGCACCGGATCACTCACCCAAAAAACTGCCGGCGCCGCACCATCTCCCTGCGCCTGCGCACACGGACTATTCACGGCGACAACGAAACCCATTGACAATGCAGAGATCAGTATTTTATTCACAATGTCTCATCCTTTTTGAACAACGACAGACATGCACGACCGGAAACGTCACAGGTCAACGTGTTTCAGGCTTGGGCGGCATCGCGGAGGGCCATGCCCACGTTTTCAGGCCATCGCTCCACGCAAGGCCGATGCTGGCGAAATTGTCGAACCCGCCGCGCGGATCTGTCTCCGAATACTCCGATCCGTGGAAGAACATCAGCGCTTTGCCCACGGCAGGCTCACCGCGCAGATCCAGCACAAAGCCCGCCGTCAGCCGACCCTGCGCCCACGGCCACTCCGCCTGCCCCAGCGTGAGCACGCCTTCGTCCCTCCACGCGTTGAGATCCTTGGAGCGCTTCACGCCGATGCCGTTTGCGGGCGAGTGGAACAGCACGTATTCGCAACCGTCGACGATCACACAGGCGTTCTCGCCCGCCGATGATCGGCCGGCATACGTCCACACCTTCAAGTCGCGAGACCACGATCTGCTGACTCCGTTCTGCTTGTAGAAGCACCACCACTTGCCCGGATCGTCTTTGTCCGCCAACAGAAAGGGATCGATCATCCGCCCCATTTTCTCCTGCGCCACATCAGGGCCTTTCACGCGCAGCAACTCCGGCTTGCCCCACTGCTCCAGATCCTTGCTGCGCATCGTCCAGATGCGGGCCGACTCGTTGCCGTACAACTCGCCGTGAGGGCGCGGATACGTCTGAAGGCAAAGAACCCACTCGTCGCCCTGGCGGATGATGTCGCCGGGGCTGCCGTAATTGAGGCTCTGGTCGCGCGGCGTGAAGATCACGGGTGCGCTCCATGTCACTAGATCTCGGCTCTTGCTCCATGCCGCGTAGGAAAACGGCCGCTTGTCGGGCTCGACCCTGACCAGCGTGAAGAAAAGGCGGAACCAGCCTTCAGAGTAGATCACGGCCGGGTCACGGTACGCGGTCGTGGCGTCCCCTCGGAAGATGACCGGAGACTGAATCGCTTCAAGAGTGATCCGCTCCGCAGCCGCCGACCTCAGCGTCGCCAGCGGGACCAGCAGCCATGCGATGGCCAGATAAGCAGGTTTCATTGGTTAGCTTCTTGTATCTACTTTAGAATCGGCCGACTGGTGATCAGTCCGATCCCGCGGCCTTTGTTGCCGCAGGCGCAGTAATACAAATAAAGGGTATCATTCTTCGGATTATAGACCAGCGAAATCTTATGGGCATACTGCTTATCCAGGCCGCTAGGATGCCCGCCCGCCTTGTACAGCGGTTCCGGATGCGGCGTCCAATGAAGCACGTCGCGCGAAAATGCAGCCATGATGTGCGCGCCGCCACGTCCCACGCCGAAGTAGAACATGATCCAGTGGTCGCCGTCGCGGAACACTTTAGGGTCGGAGGCAAAGCGCTCGTCATAGCCGCCCTGGCGCACGCGAACGACCGGATTGCCGGCGTGCCGCGTCCAGCTCTGCAGGTCAGAGGAAATGGCCAGTCCGGTCTGCTCAGTACCGCCGTTGGCGGCGTTGTAGAAATCATAGAACCGGTCGCCTTGCTCAACCAGCCACGGCTGGTAGATGCAGTCTTTTTCCCACGCTCCGCAGCCCTGATCCTGTATGGCCAGAATCGGCGCGTCCTTGGCCCTGCGCCACATTAGCCCGTCGTCGCTGACAGCCACGCCTTCGTATCCGGGCCGCAGTTCGTAGCCGCCCTGCCGCGGATACGCGCCGTAGAGCGTCCAGTAGTGGCCCTCGCGCTTCTTGAGCAGGCGCGCCGCTTTGATGTCATAGGACTCGTAGAGGAAGGCTCCGATCACGCATCCGCCGTGATCGAAGCCGTTCGTGGGGCCGAAGCCCATCGCCAGCCGGGGGCGGGTCCATGTCACCAAGTTCGTGCTCTCTGCAACGAACGAATTGTAACCGTGCCCGTCAAAGGCGATGAAACTCATGAACCACACGTCCGGCTGTCCCGGCAGTTGGTAGACGCACGGCACATCCGTGTTCTTGAACTGTTCGGAACCGGGAACGTTCGGCTGGGACGCGATGACGTGTTCTGGATAGTAATGCCAACCGCGGTAAGGTGCGGCCCATTTGTCCAGGGTCTCACGGTCAATGTCCTGAGCCGATGCCGTCACCGCCCGCACCGCCAACGCGAGAATCACCAGCAGCACTCTATGAACGACCATCGTCATCCTGCCTTTCAGCGGTTCGGCCTTGAACCCGTTAATAGACACTCAACACCATTCCGCGCGGATAGGTGAGCTCCACTTTTCCTGCGGCACGATTATAGCGGACGCGCCACGCCCCCGGAAGCCCGGTCACGCTGGTGAACGAACCGGTCAGCATTCCCGGCGTGCAGGTCACGATGGCGTAGTCTTTGGTTTTGGACATCAGCCCCGCGTTCACCACCTCCAGCGCCAGATGCGAAACGTCCAGGCCGCCCTGCACCTGCAAGACGTCGTTGGTCGCCGCAGCCACATCCACCAGCAGCGTGCCGAGCAAAACGGGCGAGACCGCAAGCGTCAGCGTTCCAACCGTGTTCGAGCCGCCGGGAGCGGTCACGCCGGTCACGGTCAGCGTGCCGTTCGAAACGATCCCGCTTCCGCCCAGGGACGCGACGGTCTGGGCACAGGCACCCAAGTCCACCGTTGCACCGTTCGCAAGCTGCAGGGACGTCGCCGAGGGCAACAGGTTGGTGCCGCTCGAGGTGTACAGGACAGTCACCTCACCAGCCGACAAGGCCCGGCCAAAGACATACGCCTCGTCCATCGACCCATTCCAGTACTCGTTGTTCGGAGTAATGTTGTTACAGAAACCGATCTTCGACACCAGCGAGGCGTCCGTGCCTGTGTACGTCTTGGTCTGAATGGCCAGACCATCAAAGTAGAGGACAGCGCTCAGACCGTTCCAGACCAGCGCGACATGATGCCAGGCGGCGGTGTCAGCGCTCGACTGCGAGGACACTGTGAAATCCTTGTTCTTGATGATCGTCAGGAACTTGTTGGCGTTATCCGTACCCAGGTAACCGCTTGTCAAATAGGAGTTGTTGATGATCCGTTGGTACTGGCCGGCGTAAGGTCCGCTCGATTTGACCCACGTCGCGAACGTGAAAGCATTGGTGAGGCTGACAGTGTTCGCCGTGACCACACCCTGTCCCGTGCCGGTGATCGTGATGGCCTGCCCGAATTTCCCGCTGGCGCCTGTCACGGGCGAACCGTTGATGACGCCGTTGTAGGCGGCGCCGCCCGTACCGAGGTTCGCGACGGTTGTGCCGCTGACGTTGTTGGAGTTGAAGTCGTAATGGATGATGGCGTCCGAAGGCACGGGGAACAGTTTCAGCACCCCGCCTGCGACCAGCGTCGTGCCGCTGTACGTCTGAGCGGCGGTGAGTGTCAGCGTGCCGCTCCCGCTCTTGGTCAGTCCTCCTGAACCGGTGAGTCCGACGGCCAGCGTGCCGGAATCCGTGCCGGAACAGGAGCCCGCGCTCAGCGTGCCGTTGATGATCGAACCGGCGCTCAGCGTCACCGCGCCGTTGGTCACGGCGAAGCCGCCCAGGTCGAAGATGCCGCCCGCCACCCGGACCGCGCCGGTGTTGGTGATCGCGTTCGCCACGCCGAGCCTCAGCACGCCGTTGCTGACGGCCGTCGCGCCGTTATAGCTGTTCGTGCCGGAGAGAATCAGCGAGCCCGTGCCCAGTTTGATTAGGCCGCCGTCGGGGCTCGCTCCGCTCATCAGGTTCTGGGCCACGGTGACCGTGTTGTTGCTGGAATCGATGACCGCGCCCCCCGCTCTCACGTAGACCTCCGTCAACCCCTGCATGAAATTGGTGATGGCCGTGCCATTCGCACGCGCCAGAAGCGTGCCGCCGTCGAAGGTAAAGGTCGCGCGGCTTGTGCCCGCCAGCTTCTGGCAGAGCGGAGTGCTGATAAGGCCTCCTGTCGCAAGCGCCACCGTGCCGGTGCCCGCGCTGTGTCCGATCACCAGTCCATAGCTGCCGTTCAGATTGGCCACACCCGTATTCGTGACGATGAAGGTTCCTGTGCCCTGTTCGCCGACGATGAAACCGGTGGCCGCAGCCGTTTGGTTGAACGCGCCGCCCGCCAGCGTGTAGGTGCCCACGCCGCCGAGATAGCGCCCCACGTCCGGCCAGCCGGCGCTGTTGAGGGTGCCGCCCGTCTGGAGCAGAGTGCCCCGTCCTGATCCGCCGACGATGAAGTTGGCCGCACCCGAATCCAGCGTTCCGCCCTGCAGATTGTAGGTGCCCACGCTGCCGACTGCGTCGCCAATCCGCCACTCAATGCCTGTGCTCCGGCTCAGGGTGCCGCCTGTCTGCGTGACGGTGCCCGTTCCGGACTGGCCCACGAGCAGGGTCGCGACCGTCACGCTGCCGTTGGTCAGATTGAGAAAACCGGAGGCGCCCGCGAGCTGCCCCAGACTCAGATAGTTCTTGCTGAACAAAACGCCATTGGTCATCGTCAGCGTGCCCTTGCCGCCCGCGGCGAAGCCGATGTAGACCGACCCGGCTGAATTGCTCACGACGCCGCCGTACAGGTTCACCGTGCCGCTGCCGTTGCCGTTGGCGACCACGAAGTCGTTGGCCGTTTGGT
>CAYSXF010000185.1:0-7295 GCA_964434815.1 uncultured Lentisphaeraceae bacterium | reverse complement strand
TGAACAAGAAGGCCGAGATCGTGCGCGTCTACCTGCCGCCGGATGCGAACTGCCTGCTGTCGGTGATGGACCACTGCCTGCGCAGCCGCCACTACGTCAACGTCGTGATCGCGGGCAAACATCCGGCTCCGCAGTGGCTTTCGATGGACGCCGCAGTCAAGCACTGCACGGCGGGCATCGGCATCTGGCAGTGGGCCAGCAACGACCAGGGCGTCGCGCCCGACGTGGTGATGGCCTGCTGCGGCGACGTGCCCACGCTGGAAACCTTGGCCGCCGTCTCCATTTTGCGCGAGCATCTGCCTGAGCTGAAAATCCGGGTGGTCAACGTGGTCGATCTCATGAAGGTGCAGCCGCAGACCGAGCATCCGCACGGGCTGAGCGACAAGGACTTCGACGAACTCTTTACCCTCGATAAGCCGGTGATCTTCGCTTTCCACGCGTATCCCTGGCTGATCCACCGGCTGACCTACCGCCGCACGAACCATGCGAACATTCACGTCCGCGGCTATAAAGAAGAAGGAACGATCACCACCGCATTCGACATGACGGTGCTGAACGATCTGGACCGCTTCCACCTTGCGATAGACGCCATCGACCGGCTGCCACAGACGGGCGAGAAGGGCCTCTACGTGAAGCGGCTGCTCAAAGATAAACTGATCGATCACAAGCAGTACATCGATATGAACGGACAGGATATGCCCGAAATTCGTAACTGGAAATGGCGCGGCGAATAGTTAATATTTTGAACGATTGAGGCGTTGATGCGCACATGGCTCAATTGACATTGAGCCATGTGTTTGATAAAAATATCGCTTCTTTATTTGTTGATTATTTTTATTGCGGGGTGTGTTATGCCACAACGCTTGGGTTGGCGCATGACGAGGGCGCAGGACGAGGATCTCGCTGTCTCTGAAACTAAAAGGATCTCAATGGAAACGATTATCTATTCAGGGCTGCGGTCTTTTCTCCGTCGTACTCTTTCCGCTTGGGCAATCGGGGCGCTCCTTCTGGTGAACGCCGCCGAAGCTGGCGATTTCGATTTCACGTACTATTTCACCTTGGGATCTTACGTCACCATCTCTGGCTATACCGGCACGGCCAGCGTGGTCGTCATCCCCGCCACCCTCAAGCTCGGTGGCATTGACTATCCGGTCACGGGCATCGGAAACAACGCGTTCAGGAATAACTACACCGTGAGATCCGTGACCACCCCCGCGAGCGTCACGGCGATCGGCGATTATGCCTTCTACAACTGCACCGTGACCAATGTTACGATCACTTCCACCACCGGTTCCATCTCCCTCGGCGATTATGTCTTCGGGAATTGTGGAGGTCTGCGAAGCATAGTCATCCCGGATTGCGTCGGATCTATGGGGGCCAGGGCTTTCTGGAACGACTACACCCTGACCAATTGTGTCATTGGCTCGGGCGTTAGCTACTTCTCAGGCGGGCATCCGTTCGATGGCTGCGCCGCGCTCGTGAACATCTCCGTGAGTTCCGGCAACTCGAATTTCAGCAGCACGAATGGCGTTCTGTTCAACAAGAGCCAAACGGACCTTCTGACCTACCCGCCCGCAAAAACTGACCCGTCCTATGTCATCCCGAGCACCGTGACCTATGTCAGGGACTCCGCATTCAACTCTTGCCCTGCGCTGGCGAGAGTCTTTGTTCCGACCAATGTCATCTACCTTGGGGATAACGCGTTCTCTTACTGCAGCAACCCGCTGCGCAGCATCTACTTCCAGGGCACTCCCCCCGGCCACGGGCCCACGCCATTCACCGGGGATACGTCCCTGACAGTCTATCACGCGCCGGGCATCGAAGGCTGGGGCGCAACCTTTTGCGGACGGCCGACCCTGGTGCAGTATCCCGATTTCGACTATGCGACCAACAGCGATAGCACGGCGACGATTACCGGCTACTACGGCACCAACCAGACGATAACCGTTCCGCAGACGGTATACGCGCTTCCCGTCAAAACGATCGCGTCCAGCGCCTTTCAGGGGCTATCGACTGTGACGAACGCGGTCATTCCCAACGGCGTCGTCACCTTGGGAGACTACGCTTTCCAGAATTGTTCGAATCTGCGCAGCGTGTCCATCGGCACAAACGTGATGAGCATTGGCGCGGTCTCTTTTTACGGCTGTACCGCGCTGACAACCGTCACGATCCCGCCGTCAGTCACTTCCATCGGTGGATCGGCGTTCTCTGGGTGCGCGAATCTGACAAAGATCTATTTCCAAGGCAATGCCCCCACAGCCTCATGGAACAGCTTTTCAGGTGTTCCAGCCTGGGCGTATTACTTGCCTGCCAAGACAGGGTGGAACCTGTCGCCTCCCGTTTACCATGGTCTCACCCTGATGGCCTGGTATCCGCAGTTCACCTATCAGGTCACGGGTGGTGCCGTCGTCATCACCGGATACACAGGCGCGGGCGGCGCGGAGACGATCCCGGCCAGCATGGATGGACTCCCGGTCACGACGATCGGCGCGGGCGCGTTCGCGAATTGCACCGCCTTGACCAGCCTTTCGATCCCGGACAGCGTGATCGCGATCGGCAACTCGGCCTTCACCGGCTGCACCGGACTGACCTCGCTAACCCTGCCCGGCTCTGTCGCAGCCATCGGCGACAGCGCCTTCGCAAACTGCACGCAGTTGGAGGCGGTCTATGCACTGGGCAGCGCCACGCTGGGCTCGGGCGCGTTCGACGGCGACACCCTCGCCCGGTTTTACTGCGTGCCGGGCGTCACGGGCTGGGGCGCCTACTCGCCGCAGTGGTGGTCTGGCGACTGTTATTACGCGACGAACGCGGACGAGAGCGTCACCCTCACGAAGTATGTCGGCGCAGGCGGCACCATGACGATTCCCGACAGCGTCAACGGTCTGCGCGTCACGGCGGTCGGGGCCGGCGCGTTTTCGAATTGCGCGGCGCTGGTGAGCGTCACGCTGGGAACCAACGTCGTCGCGGTCGGCGACCGCGCGTTCGCCGGTTGCGCGCAACTGACCGGGCTGTTCTTCCTGGGCAACGCGCCTAGCCTGGGGACGGAGGTCTTCGCGCAGGACGAGGCGCTGACGCTGTACGCCGAGGTGAGCACCTCGGGCTGGGACGGTCTGCCGCACCGCAACTGGCATGCACAATTCCTCTGCGAGGTCGCTGACGGCGCGATTACCATCACTGGATACATCGGTTCCGGCGGCGCGGAGGTGATCCCCTCCGCCATCAACCTGATGCCCGTCACCGCGATCGGCGCTTCGGCTTTTAGCGGACGCGGGGACGTGTCCGGAATTGTCATACCGACAAGTGTCACTAACATTGGCCCTTCCGCGTTTGAGGGCACCGGTCTGCTCAAAGTCACGATTCCTGAGGGTGTCACCGGCATTGGAGTCGGGGCCTTTACAAACTGCGCCTACCTGGCCAGCGCCGTACTCGGCACGAACGTCACCCACCTGTCGGGCGGGGACATCTTTGGGCTGGACTGGCATCCGACCTCCCTGTTCTTCCGCGGGGAGGCACCCCCGGAGGGCTGGTGCGATTTCTTGCCGTCTCCCAATGACGTGGTCGCCTATTACGTTCCCGGCGCCGCCGGGTGGGCCAGTTTCACCGCCCTCCAGAAGCTCGTCTGGTACCCGCAGTTCGCCTATTCAGTCATTAACGGCGCGCTCACCATCACCGGCTATCTCGGTGCTGGCGGAGAGGAAACGATCCCCGACAGCATCAACGGCACGCCGGTGACCGCCATCGGGGCTGAGGCGTTCCTGAACTGCCAGGGCCTGTCACGCATCCTGATCGGCGCGAACGTGACAAGCCTGGGAGCACGGGCCTTCTCCGGTTGCACCGGCCTGACTTCCGTCACGATTCCGGCCAGCGTCACCGCCTTGGGCGACGAAGTTTTCTCCGGTTGCACCGGACTGACAGACGTCACCTGTCTGGACAACGTCACCAGTCTTGGATGGGGAATATTTAACGGAGAATCCCCGACACTCTTCTGCGAACTGGGCACCTCGGGTTGGGACAGCTTTTCGGTGCAATGGTGGTTTCAGGACTACTTCTGCTCAATCAACGACGGCGGCCTGTCGGTCACGCTCACGAAGTACATCGGCCCGGGCGGCGCGGTGACCGTTCCGGAGACCCTGAACGGCCTGACCGTCACGGGGCTTGGAGCCACTGTGTTCGCAAACAACGGGTTCGTGACCGGCCTCACGATTCCCGCCAGCGTCACAGACATCGGCGACGGGGCCTTCGCGTATTGCAGCAACCTGACCGCCTTCGCGGTGGCTCCGCTCAACCCATCGTTTTGCAGCCCGGACGGTGCGCTCCTGACCGCAGATCAGACCACGCTGCTCCAATACCCTCTGGGCCGCGGCGACGCGGATTACGCCGTGTCCAACGCCGTCCAGACGATCGGCAATCACGCGTTCGCCGGTTGCACGAACCTGGTTACCGTGACAATTCCCGCCAGCGTCACCGCCATCGGCGACGGCGCGTTCGCCGCCTGCCCGAAGCTGGCGGGGCTTTATTTCCTTGGCACTCCTCCACCGAGTCTCAGTGGGGACGATCCTTTCGCGGGAGATGCCGATACTGGCGCGAAGGTCTATGGCGAACCCGGACTCGGCTGGGCTAACAACGGGTGGTACGGCAGCCTCATGACCTACCCGTGGTTCCCCGGTTACGAGTGCTCCTTCAACTCGTGGGATGACTTCGTGACCCTCACCCGGTACATCGGCCCTGGCGGCGACGTGACGATTCCCGACAGCATCAACAACTTGGACATCAGAGTGATCGCAGACGGCGCGTTCTCGAACTGCACAGCCCTGACCAGCGTCGCGATTTCCGCCAAAGTGACCGCTATCGGCAACCTCGCCTTCTTCGACTGCCCGAACCTCGGCGCCTTGACGGTCAGCCCGTCGAGCACGGCTTACAGCAGCACGCCCGACGGCGTGCTCTTCGATCTGGCCCAAACCACGCTCCTACAGTATCCGGCGGGCAAGGCCGACAGCAGCTTCACGGTTTCAAACGGCGTGGCCAGCATCGGCGCCTACGCCTTCGCAGGCTCCACCCATCTGGTCAGCGTCACGATCCCCGCGAGCGTCACGTGGATAGCCGACGGCGCATTCGACGGCTGCACCAATCTGCGAGCCCTCTACTTCTGCGGCGACGAGCATGGTCTGGGTGCCGATGTCTTCGCCGGAGTAAACGCCGTCGTTTACTATCCGCCCGGCGCAGGCTGGTGGGACGTGTCCTACGGCGGTCTCCCCGCCTACGCGTGGTCCGCTGGGTTCTTCTGTTCGGTGAATGGGTGGGACGGCGGCATCACGATCACCGGCTACAACGGTCCCGGCGGCGACGTCACCATTCCGGATCTCATTGAAGGACGGACCGTCACTGTGATCGGGGCAGCAGCCTTCTCGAACTGCACCGCCCTGGCCAGCGTCGCGCTTCCCGATGGCGTGACCGACATCGGCGAAACGGCCTTCTGCGGCTGTAGCAATCTGACGGGCGTGGCCATCGGCAGCGGCCTGGCAACGATCGGTTACCATGCGTTCTTCGCGTGTCCTCGCTTGAGCGCCTTTACGGTCAGCCCGGCGAACACGACCTACAGCAGCCCGGACGGCGTGCTCTACGATTTGAACCAGACGATGCTCGTGCTCTACCCGGCGGGCAAGAGCGACACCGCCTACACGATCTCCAGCGGCGCTTTGAGCATCAGCGCAGACGCCTTCGCCGGATCAACCAACCTGGTGAGCGTCAGGGTTCCCGCGAGCGTCTACTCGATCGCCGACGGCGCGTTCGCCGGCTGTACGAGTCTGAGGAGCCTCTTTTTTGACGGAGACGCGCCCTGGCAGTTAGGAAGCGACGTGTTCGCCGGAGTGGACGCCACGATTTACTATCCGCCCGGCGCGGGTTCGTGGGACGTGTCCTACGGCGGGCTTCCCGCTTATGCCTGGTCTTCCGGGTTCTTGTGCTCGATAAACTGGGGGGATGGCGGCTCCATTATCATCATCGGTTACGACGGACCTGGCGGCGCCGTCGCGATTCCGGACAGCATCAACGGGAGAAACGTCACGGGCATCGCGGACGGCGCGTTCTCGAACTGCACCGCGCTGACCAGTCTCGCGATCCCAGGCAGCGTGACCAGCATCGGCAGCAGGGCAGTCGTGGAGTGCCGGAACCTGACCGCGGTATCTGTGGACGCAGCCAATACGACTTACAGCAGCAGCCCCGACGGGGTGCTTTTCAATGTGGATCAGACCGCGCTGCTCCTGTTCCCGGCAGGCAGGTCCGACAGCAGTTACACGATACCCGACGGCGTGACTGCCATCGGCGCCTTTGCCTTCTCCGGCAACACCAATCTGGTCAGCGCCGCTGTTCCCGCAAGCGTCACGAGCATTGGCTCATGCCCCTTCTACGACTGCCCTAATCTGACTGGAATATCAGTCGATCCGGCGAACCCGTCCTGCTGTAGCGTGGATGGCGTGCTGTTCGGAGGGTACTGGTGGAGCAATCACGACGTGCTCGTCCAGTACCCGTCAGGCAAGAGCGGCAGCAGTTACCAGATTCCTGACGGAACCATCTTCCTCGGCGCGTATGCCTTCAGCGGCTGCACCAACTTGACGAAGGTCGCTTCCTTCGACAGCCTCATCGGCGTCTGGGATCATGCCTTCTACGATTGTCCCAATCTCGAATCGTTCGTCTTCGGCCAACTCGGCTGGTTCTGGGGCGATTTTGGAATAGGCGACCAGGCCTTTGCCGCATGCCCCAGGCTGGCTGCGATCTACTTCGACAACCGCGCACCCGTTCTTGGTCTGGACGTGTTCGCCGGGGAACCCCCGCCGGTCTTCTACTGCGTGCCGGGCACAACCGGTTGGGACGGGTTACCGCACCAGCTCTGGCGGTATCCGTTTTACTGTGCCACGAACGACGACGGAACCGTCGCTATCACGGGATATCTTGGCACCGGTGGCGCCGAGGCCATTCCCGACAGCATTAACGGCATCCCGGTCACCCGCATTGCGGACGCCGCGTTCTCGAACTGCGTCGGCCTGACCAGCCTCAGCATTCCCGCCGCTGTAACCAACATTGGCACCGGCGTTTTTTACGGTTGCACCGGGCTGACCAGCTTCTGGGTACACTGGGACAACCCGACCTTCAGCAGTGGCGGGGGCGGTGTCTTGTTCGACAAGGCCGGAAGCACGCTCATTCAATATCCGGCGGGCAGGCCCGACACCAGTTATGGGACACCGGACAGCGTGACCACGGTGGCTGACCAGGCGTTCGCTGGAGCCACCAATCTGTTC
>CAYSXF010000184.1:0-7299 GCA_964434815.1 uncultured Lentisphaeraceae bacterium | reverse complement strand
ATGACTCGATGTTCTTGCACCAGGCCTTGCCCCAGAACGTCTCGGCGATCTTGGAGCCTTCCAGTATGACCGGCGAGAGCCTCACGCCTTTCTTCTCCAGAGCCTTCTGCTTTTTGGCCGCGTCCGCGATGCGTTCGCCCTTGCTCTTGCTTTGCGGAAAATAGCTGCGGTATCCATCGTAGCGTCCCATTGTCATCTCCTGATTATCACCAAGCCTCCAAGTGCGCCAAGGCCGCTGAGTTTTGTTCATGATGAACTTGGTGTTCCTCGTGTCTTGGTGGTGAGAAATTAATCGCTCGCGGCGTGCAGGTCAAGCGCTACGAAGTTCAGCAGTTCGTCGTCTTTCATTTCGGTGAGCAGCGCCTCGCCGCCGCCTTCCAGAATCTCATCCGCGAGCGCACGCTTGTCTTCGAGCATCTCGTTGATCTTGTCCTCCACCGTGCCGCGGCAGATGAAGGTGTGGACCAGCACGCTCTTCTTCTGGCCGATGCGGAAGGCGCGGTCCGTGGCCTGGTTCTCCACGGCAGGGTTCCACCAGCGGTCGAAGTGGATCACATGCGAGGCCTGGGTGAGGTTCAGCCCCGTTCCTCCGGCTTTGAGCGAGAGCACGAAAAAGGGCGGTCCGTCGTCGCGCTGGAAAGCTTCGACCAGTTCGCGGCGTCGGCCGACCGGCGTGCCGCCATGCAGGATCAGCCCCTGCCGCCGGAAGACCTGCCCCAAAAACGCGGCCAGCGGCTCGGTCATCTCTTTGTACTGCGTGAAAACCAGCACCTTGTCCTGCCGCTCGGCGATCTCCTCGCAGAGGGCGCGCAGGCGGGCGAACTTGCCGCTGCGGCTCTCGGCGAAGTCGCCGTCAGCCAGCGCCTGCGCCGGGTGATTGCAGATCTGCTTGAAGCGCATGAGCGCGGTGAGGATCAGCGCGCGGCGCTTCATGGGCTCGTCCGCCATCCCTTCCTCCAGCGCGTGTTTGAGCTGGCGTATCTGGTCGGCATACAGCTCGGCCTGCGCCTGCGTCAGGCCGCAGTAGGCGGGCACCACGGTCTTATCCGGCAGGTCTGCGATCACGCGGCGGTCGGTCTTGAGGCGGCGCAAAATGTAAGGCCGCGTGAGGCGGCGCACAGGGGCATAGGTGTCAGGCAGGTCCTGCCGCGCGCGAATGAAGGTCTCGAAGCTCTTCGCGCCGCCCAGCAGGCCGGGGTTGATGAAGTCGAAGAGCGACCAGAGATCGCCGAGACGGTTCTCAACCGGCGTGCCGGTGAGCGCGAGACGCGCGGCGGCCTTGAACTGCTTCACGGCGCGCGCCTGACGCGTGCCGGAGTTCTTGATGGCCTGCGCCTCGTCGAGAACGACCAGCCGCCACCCGACCTCAGACAGCCACTCCGCACGCGCGGCCATGCCGTAGGTGGTGACCACGAGATCGACCTTCGCGAGCGCGGCGTCTGGAGCCGTTTCGCACCACTTGAGCATCAGCGGGTCTGCATACGACGGGTGCACGATCAGCAGCCGCAGGGAGGGCGCGAACCGTCGCACCTCATCCTTCCAGTTCGCCAGCAGCGAGGCGGGCGCGACTAACAGCGAAGGAGCATGCGCGGGGGCATCGCGCTTGAGCCAGAGCAATAGCGCGAGCGCCTGAATCGTTTTGCCGAGGCCCATGTCGTCGGCCAGACAGCCGCCCAGTCCCAGGCTGGCCATGAAGTGCAGCCAGCGCACGCCGGTCTCCTGATAGGGCCGCAGCGTGGCGTGCAGATCGGAGGCGCAGGGAAGCGCGCCGGTAACGGTCTCCGGCTGACGCAGGCGGGCGAGCGTCTCGTTAAGCCACGCTCCCGCGCGCACGCCGGTCCAGGCGCTGACGCGCTCAGCCGCGCGGGCGGCCTCGCCGCCGCCGAGGGCCACGCCGGACATCAGCCGCATCGCCTCGGAGAACGACACGCCCTCCTTCGCGACAGCTTTCTCAATCTTTTTCCAGTGGTCGAGCACCTCTTTGAGCTGCTCGCGGTTGACCTCCACCCACTTTCCGCGCAGCGACACCAGCCCGCTCTCCGCGCCGAGCAGGGCCTGAATCTCATCGCCTGTCAGCGTCTCCTCGCCGAGCGTCACCGAAAGGTCGAAGTCCAGCAGCGCGCCCAGCCCCACGCGCGACGGCTGGCGGTCGCCGAGCTGGACGCTGACCGTGGGCCGCGGCGGCTTGCGCGGGTTCCACCAGTCGGGCACGCGGACGATCACGCCGCTGGACTCGAGCGCGGGGATATCGCGCAGAAAGCGGTAGGCATCGCGCGTGGTCCACGCGAGAGGCTGGTAAATGCGACCGGACTCGAACAGCTCCTTAACAAAGGCGCTTTTCTCGACAGCCTGCTGGATGGGCGCGAGCAGACGCAACAGGGCCTCGCGGTTCTTCGCGCCGGCATAGTCGTTCAGCGCCCGCTTGAGCGGCAGGTGCTGCACGCGCCCGATGTCCGAGAGTTTGCTCGCGTAGGTGACCATGAACGCGAACGGCCGGTCGGGATTCTTCTTGTTCTCAGCCAGATGGAAGGTGACGCGCCCGACAGACCGCCACGCGGGGTTGACCGCATGGAGAAAGGCGTCCACACCGCCTTGGTCTGCTGCGGATTTTTGGCGGGCGGCCTCGTGGACCTCGCGCCAAAGCTCGTCGGCGCGTGCGGCGTCGAAGTTCTCCATGCCGCGGAACGGCGGCGCGGTTTCGAGCCACGCTTCCAGATCGGCTGCACGTGGCGCGGACACAGCGGGAAAGGGCGCTCCCTCCTCTTTCGGCGCATGGCAGAGCGCCGTCAGGTAGAGGCGGGCGAAGGCGCGGGCAAAAGCGAACGAAGGCGGCAGCGGCTCGTTGCAGGCGGCCAGCAGGAGAAACCCATCGGCGGGCGAAGCTTCGAACGCGCGCTGCCAGCGCGCGACAGCGGCTTCGTTTTGCGGGACATCCGACGCTTCGGTCTCAGCGAGATAGAAGCGCCCGCCCGGAGAGAGGCAGAGTTCAACAGTCATAGGCGATGCACAACAGTGTAGCATGGCCAGACGGCGAGTCCATGCTATATAATGGGCGACATGGAAATGGATCTGTTCGATTACGCGCAGAGCCGCGCAGGCGCGGCGGCTCCCGCGCAAGCGACCGCGTGGGAAGAGCCCGGAACCACCTTGTGGGGACGCGCGTGGCTGGCGAACGTGCGCCGCATCTGCATACCGCGATTCTCTTCAGAATTGTCTTTCGCCGAAAAACTGTTGAAGGCTGGCCGCCTGCGGACGTACCGCGTGCGGCACGGACATGTGCAGGCGACCTTTTCGAATCTTCAAGGCGGCATGGCGCTGGTCAACCTCAGCGTGCGTCCGCTCTCGCCCGAGCGCTGGGAGAAACTCGACAGGCTGTGCGACCGCTGCGGAGACGATTTGTTCGCGTCAGACGACCTGCCGGACGATGTGATCGCCGAGCTATTCGGCCAGCCTGACGGACTGCTGCCGGAGCTGAAGGATCTCGCCTTCTCCTGCTCCCACTGCCGCACGCCGTTCTGCCTCTACCGGGCCGCGACCCTGCTGGCCGTGGGCACTGAGTTCGATCAGCGGCCGGTCAAGCTGTTCGAGTTGCGGGGCGCAGCGCGCGAGCTGATGCTTACGCGGGCAGCCCTGCAGGCAACGGATGACGGCGGATGTATTGCCGAAGAGGATGTGCCGTCGCTTTTTGGCATCGAGCTGGCTTAGCCGAGGCCGAATCTCGAAATGTAAATCCGTGGGGCTATTTTTTTTGTTATCTCTGTTGACGCTGTTTCGGTAATTTGGTAACTTAATACCGAATTAAGCGGAAGAAAGGAATTGCGCCATGCTCGGACTGCTGAATATCTCGGAAGCGATGTCGATCGCGCTGCACACCTGCGCGAGCCTTGCGGCAGATGCGGACCATTTCCGCTCGGCCCGGGCGATCTCCAAAGAGATGGGCTTCTCGCCCCACCATTTCGCAAAGGTCGCGCAGCAGCTCGCACGGGCGGGCCTCCTCGAGACCGAGCGCGGACCCGCGGGCGGCGCGAAGCTGGCCCGGCCGGCGGACCAGATCACGCTGCTCGAAATCTACGTCGCCGCAGGCGGCAACCCCGCCTACAAGGGCTGCCTGCTGAAGCACAACATCTGCGATGGCAGCGGCTGCGCGCTCGGAAAACTGATGGCCAAGGAGAACAAGCGCTTGATCAGCCTGCTGAAGACCGTCACGCTTGACACGGTCGTGAATTCGTTGAGGAAACACCGCGCCGCGAAAGCCTGATTAGGAGAACACCACACATGACACGCAAAATCATCACCATCGACGAAACCCTCTGCAACGGCTGCGGCCTTTGCGTCAGCGCCTGCCACGAAGGCGCCCTGAAACTCGTGGACGGCAAAGCCAAGCTCGTTTCGGAAAGCTACTGCGACGGGCTCGGCGCCTGTCTGCCCGAATGCCCCACCGGCGCGATCAAGATCGTCGAGCGCGATGCCGCGGCCTTCGACGAAACCGCTGTCGCCGCGAAACAGGCTGCTGAGAAAAAAACGGTCGAGACGCCCGTGCCACCGTTGGCCTGCGGCTGTCCCGGCAAAATGGCGAAAACGATCACACACGCACCCACTTCAGAGTTCAACGTTCAGCGTTCGGAGTTCGACGTTCCATCGTCCTTGGTCAACTGGCCCGTGCAGATCAAGCTCGTGCCCATCACCGCGCCATATCTCAAGAACGCAGCCCTGCTGATCGCCGCGGACTGCACCGCTTTCGCGTACGCCGACATCCACCGCCGCTTCATGACCAACAAGGTCACGCTGATCGGCTGCCCGAAGCTGGACGATGTGGACTACACCGAAAAGCTGACCGCTATCCTGCAGGCGAACGAGATCCGCAGCGTCACCGTGCTGCGCATGGAGGTGCCCTGTTGCGCGGGCATCGCCAACGCGGCCAAGCAGGCGCTGCTCGCGAGCGGCAAGATGATCCCGTGGCACGTCGTCACGATCTCGACCGACGGCGCGATTTTAGAGGAATAGGTTCTGAGAGTCAGTAGTCATTGGTCATTGGGAAGAGAGTAGAGGCGATGGTCAATGGGGGATTAGTCCCCAGCCAATGGTCAGCAGTCATGAGTTAGAATGAAGGCGAGAGACAAAAATCGGCGAGTACGATTAATTCGATTTCTAGCCTTTAAACAGTCACACACAACAACAAACAAGGAATAACACCATGAGCGATATGTTCTGTTTTCAATGCGAGCAAACGGCGGGCGGCAAGGGCTGCACCCACGGCGGCGTCTGCGGCAAGAAGCCCGAAGTGGCGCGTCTGCAAGATGAGATCACGGCGGCCCTCATCACGCTGGCTCGCGTGGCTGGCGGTCAGGCGGCCTGCACCAAGTGCGAGGCGCTCTTCATGGACGCGCTGTTCATGACCGTCACCAACGTGAACTTCGATAACGCCGTCCTCACCGCCATGCGCGACCGCATCCTGCGCGGCGTCGAGAAGTACGGCGGCGCGCCCGCCTACAACCCGGACGACCTGTTCCACGGCGACACGGACATCGTCTCGCTACGCTCCACCTTGCTTTTCGGCCTGCGCGGCATGGCCGCCTACGCCCACCACGCCCGCGTGCTGGGAAAGACCGACCCGGAGGTCTCCGGCTGGTTCGTGAAAGGCATGAAGGCCCTTGGCGAAGATCACAGCGTCGCGGAGTGGCTCGGCCTGATCCTCGAGTTCGGCTCCATCAACCTGAAGTGCATGGCGCTTCTGGACGCCGCCAACACCGGCGCCTACGGCAATCCGGTTCCGACGCCCGTCCCCACGACCCGCGAGAAGGGGCCGTTCATCGTCATCACCGGCCACGACCTCCACGACCTCAAGGCGCTCCTCGAGCAGACCGATGGCAAGGGCGTTAACGTCTACACGCACGGCGAGATGCTGCCCGCCCACGCCTATCCGGAGCTCAAGAAGCACCCGCAGCTCAAGGGCAACTTCGGCACCGCATGGCAGAACCAGCAGAAGGAGTTCGACAACCTCCCCGGCGTCGTGCTCTACACCACGAACTGCATCATGCCGCCCAAGCCCTCCTACACCGCCAACCTGTACACCACGGCGGAAGTCGGCTGGCCCGGCGTCAAGCACATCGCGGCGGACGCGGAAGGCAAAAAGGACTTCTCCGCGCTGATCGCCCACGCGGTTCAGCTCGGAGGCTGGACGCAGGAAGTCGCGGGCGAGCCGCTTCTGACCGGCTTCGGCCACGCCGCAGTGATGTCCGTGGCCGACAAGGTGGTCGCGGCGGTCAAGTCCGGCGCGGTTAAGCACATCTTCCTCGTGGGCGGCTGCGACGGCGCGAAGCTCGGGCGCGACTACTACACGGAGTTCGTGGAGAAGGCGCCGAAGGACACGCTGATCCTGACCCTCGCCTGCGGCAAGTTCCGTTTCAACCACCTGCAGGCCAAGCTGGGCGACATCGGCGGCATCCCGCGCCTGCTCGACATGGGCCAGTGCAACGACGCCTACTCTGCGATCCAAGTGGCGGTGGCGCTGTCGAAGGTCTTCGGCTGCGGCGTCAACGACCTGCCGCTCACGCTGATCCTCTCCTGGTATGAGCAGAAGGCGGTCTGCATCCTGCTGACGCTGCTCGCGCTCGGGATCAAGAACATCCGCATCGGGCCAAGCCTGCCTGCCTTCCTCTCGCCGACCGTGCTGAACGTGCTC
The DNA here is from genome assembly GCA_964434815.1 of uncultured Lentisphaeraceae bacterium. Classification (GTDB taxonomy): domain Bacteria; phylum Verrucomicrobiota; class Kiritimatiellia; order RFP12; family UBA1067; genus CAYSXF01. The sequence continues at coordinate 617 of CAYSXF010000184.1, read as the reverse complement.
GTCGAGAAGTTCGGCCTGACGCCGATCAAGACAGCCGACGAGGATCTGAAGACGATTCTCGGGTAGCCGTCAACAAAGTGTAATCAAACTACGAAATACGCTAAAGACGCGAAATCAAGTGAGACGACCACAGTTTCGCAATTTGAGATCATGATTCAGTTTCGCGCTTTTCGTGTTTCGTAGTTCAACTGCTCTTTTCAGGTTTAATTAAAATGCTCTAAACCATGGGCGAGTCGCCCATGCCACAGAGTCAGAACGGCAGCTTGCCCTCGCCGCGCGCCGGGGTCGCGCCGGTGCCGCCTGCCTTCTCATAGACGCGCACGTAGTCCACCTGCATTTCAGCGGGGAAGACGGTGGTCGCGTCGGGGTTGCCGCCGAACTGTCCGCCCACGGCGAGGTTCATGATAAGGTAAAAGGGCTTGTCGAAGGGCGCGGGCCACGGGTTGAGATCCGCCTCCTGTTTGGGTGCCATGCCCTTGCCGTCGACGGTCTTGCCGCAGCTCCACCAGAAAGAGCTGCTGCTCGTGAGCTGGCCGTCCGTGTACCAGCGGATGACGCCCGGCTCCCACTCCTGTCTCTTATACACATCTCCGAGCCCACGAGACAGGCAGAAATCT
>CAYSXF010000183.1:0-7307 GCA_964434815.1 uncultured Lentisphaeraceae bacterium | reverse complement strand
TCAAGCAAACGCTTTGTAGCGGAAGTTTAGTCTAACTAAAATCAGCCGGTGGTATTAGCACCTGATCCACTGCTGCTCGAGCGGACGCCAGCGACTCCCGTTCGGGATCGATGAGGGAGTCCAAGACCAACTCCTCGGGAACGGTCAGCCGGACCGATATGGCACAGCAGTCGTCTCCGCTCAAATTATATCCGAGGTTGACGATCTGCGCCAAGACACATGAAGGATAATCGAAAGTCGCATCGTCGGAGAACGCGTTCGAGAGGGCTTTGCGCAGTGGGTCGGCGCCGCACAGAGTTCCGTCTTCGCGGTGACGTGTTTCGAGCAACCCATCGGTGAACAGGAAAAGCAGGTCGCCCGGTCGAGCCGGAGCTGACACTTCGTCTTGTTCGGTATAGGCAAGCCCGGTGCCCATGGTTGGTTCGATTCCCAGGGGCAAACTCCCTGTGCGGCCAAGAGAGTCGGAGATGTCTTGCTTGTCTCGGTTGAACAGGATCGGCGGCGGGTGGCCGCAGTTGATGCCGCGCCACTGTTGTGTGACAGGGTCATGGAAGGCCAGAAACAGAGTGACATACACATCGGGGTCAGGCACTTGGTCGCGGAACCGGTTGCTGATTTCGCGGCAGACGACTGCGGGCCCGCAATCGGCCATCACGCGGACCGTATCTGAAATGACGGACTTCATTAAGGCCGCGATCATCGCTGGGCCAACGCCGTGACCTGCCACATCACCCACATACACGCAGAGGCGTCCGTCGGGCAAATCGAGCGCGTCGAAAAAATCGCCTCCCACATGCTGACAGGGATGGTACAGCATTCGCGTTTCGTGCCGAGCCGTCAGGAGGGGCGTGATCGCCAGCAATTTAGTCTGCAGGCGGGCGGCCAATTTCAGTTCGTAAACCATTTGAGCCTGCCAACGCGTCAACTCCTGGACTTTATTGGACATGGCTGCTTGGAGATTCAGCATGCGCTGACCCACGTCCACCCGGGCGCGGAGCTCTTCCAGCACGAATGGTTTAGACAGATAATCATCAGCTCCTGACTCTAAGCCCGTAACGATGTCTTCCTTGGCTCCTTTGCTCGTCAGCATGATGATGTAGGGAGGCAGATCCGTCTGCAGTGAGCGGACGCGACGGCAGACCTCTACACCGCTCATTTCGGGCATCATCCAGTCAAGAATAGCCAACCGGGGCGCATCGGGTTGCCGAAAGGCCTGCCAAGCTTCCAGGCCGTTCACCGCGACCACCACTTCGTGGCCGTTCTTTTTCAACACTTCAGTCAGGACAATACGAGACGTGTAATCGTCTTCGGCAATCAAAATTCGCATAAGACAACCTCCGGCTTCCATACGGCAGCGTACGAGCCGTTCATCACTTGACGATTTCCTTCTCCATCGCTTCCTTCGTCAGCCATCGATCTAGCACATCGGACAGGGCTTTTGGCGAGACCGGTTTCGACACGTAATCGTTCATTCCCGCCTCCAAGCATTTCTCGCGGTCCCCTCGCATGGCGTTGGCTGTCATGGCGATAATCGGAATATTGCAGTTGAGTACGGCGGTCTGTGGGTCGCGGATTTTGCGCGTCGCTTCCAGCCCGTCCATGACAGGCATTTGCACATCCATAAACACGAGGTCGTATGGAAGAGTCGTCAGCGATTTGACGGCTTCTTCGCCATTGGCTACGGCGTCCGTACGAAGGCCGAATTTCTTTAGAATGCCCACGGCAACCTGTTGGTTCGTGATGTTATCTTCGGCCAACAGGATGCGCAGTGCCCCACGGTTGACTAGCGGGAGCGGTTCGCGTGTAAGAGGACGCGACCCGCTCGCGAGCGCCCCAGAGGCAGGCGTCGCCTGCCGCGTGCTCTGCCCCGCCAAGACGGAGGCCAGACTGTCAAAAAGGTCGGACTGCCGCACAGGTTTGGTTAGACAGGCGGCAAATCCGATCTCCGTCATCTTATGGGAATCACCCCTGTGGCCCAAAGAGGTCAGCAGCACAAGGCAGATATCCTTTAGTTTGGCATCGGCCTTAATGGCGAGGGCCAGAGTGACGCCGTCCATTTTAGGCATCTGCATGTCGAGAATGGCGGCCTTGAACGGATCGCCTTCGGCTTGTGCCTTGGCCAACGCCTGTAGGGCTGCAAAACCGTCAGGGACCTCTACCGGACGAAGGCCCCAGGATTGGAGCTGAGCGATTAGCACTTCGCGGTTGGTGGCGTTGTCGTCCACCACCAGAATACGCGTTCCGCAAATTTCCATCGGCGGCGTAACCTGCGGTTCCGACGCGGCTTGTTTCATAAAGCGCGCCGTGAACCAGAACTCAGAACCGTGCCCTTCTTCGCTGTGAACACCAATCTCGCCGCCCATCATCTCTGCCAACCGTTTGGAAATGGCCAGACCTAGGCCGGTGCCGCCGAACCTGCGCGTAGTCGAAGAATCCGCCTGGGTGAACTTCTGGAAAAGGATATCCCTCTTATCCGCCGGGATGCCGATGCCGGTGTCTTTCACAGAGAACCGCACCTCGGCCTGATCAGCGCTTTCCGATATCAGACTCGCGCGCACGGCGATCTCGCCGGCGTGCGTAAACTTGATCGCGTTGCCTGCCAGGTTCAAGAGCACCTGACGCAGGCGGCCGGGGTCGCCGCACAGGCGGGGGGGCACGTCAGGAGCGATGGCGCAGATAAATTCAAGCCCTTTCTCTTGGGCTTGCAGGGCCAGCGCAGCAGCGAAATCGTCCAGCATGGCTCGCAGGTCGAAGTTCAGCGAGTCCAGCATGAGTTTGCCGGCCTCGATCTTCGAGAAATCCAGGATGTCATTGATAATTGTTAGCAAAGACTCGCCGCTGTCGTGTACGGTTTCGGCATATTTACGTTGTTCATCGCTGAGGTCCGTATCCAGCAACAGACCCGTCATGCCGATGATCCCGTTCATCGGGGTACGGATTTCGTGGCTCATGTTGGCCAGAAAATCGCTTTTGGCGGCATTGGCGGCCGTCGCCGCCAGACGCGACGTGTCGTTGTCTTTGAGGAGGTTCAGCAAAGCCCGCCTCGTTTGGTTCTGACTCTTGGCCCATGCGATCTGGCCTTCAACAAGAGTCCGGACCACCTTGACCAACTCACCCTCGCCTCCCAGTGAAAAGCGGGAGGCGTCTGCCGCAGTCGGGGCTTCGCTCTGAAGGAGTTTTACGAGCTTGTTAAGCTCATCAATGGTCTCACCTTTTCTTTGGTTCGCGGCCTGCAGACTCTCGTTCAGGGCACGGCCATCTTCCATGCTGATTTGGAAAGCCCTGTGCTGACGGGCATGCTGCAAATCAGCCTGTTCGTAACACACGTTAATGTCCTGAAAAAGTTTGACTAAGGATTCGGCAGGCGCCTCTCGCAGGGCGTGATATAAGGCATCGGCTTCCGCCTCGCCAAAATCGCCCACGGAGATCTTGAGACATTTTTTTATCTGTAAACGTAACAAGGTGTGCATGGCCCGACCTCTCCGTTGTCCAATGAAGCAAACCTTAACTTGTTCTTTCCGCCAAGGTCGTCACCGTCATCGTCTGATTGTGAAGTCCGCACGTGCCACTTCCCTCGTAAAACCCGATTTCGCCATAGGAGTAGAATCCGGAAAAGACAGCACAGTGTGGGATCTGTTCGGCAACCGCCTCGATCTCAAGGTCGGTTTGGGTTCCCATGACAAGCTTGCGACCCACGCAACTGATCAGGAGCCCGAACTCAGGCTCCGGTCCTGCCGTCAGCATGGTCTGACCTGCGGCCCGCCCGGCCCCCTCGATCAACTGGGTATGGGAGGCGTGCATCAGGCGGACCATCGCACCCTCCGGCACATCGCCGGCAAAGGTGAGGGAGCCTTTGTCCTTGTCCACGGCCAGCAAGGTTCTGATAAGCCCCGCATCATTCTCGGCCACACGCAGAGCCAAAGGATACAACAGACCTGAAGCGGGAAGTTGTGCCGCGTCATCGCCGAGGTATTTGCAATAGACATCGAGCGCGTTGACGCCGTCAATTTCGTAAACCACATTGCCTTGCGCCCGCGTCACTTTGCGGAAAGCGCCGAAAGGCTGCCAGCCGCTCGCCGAGTAACTCCGTGCCAAGAAGTCGTCTCCGTAAAACCCAACCGCGACGAGGCTTTTCGCGCGGGCCACGGCGCCGGCAATGACCACTGTTTGCGCAAAGCGCGTCCCGTCCCCTGCAAGACCGCCGCTGATCACGATTCCATCGCCCAACTCGGCGCGCAAGCCAGCCACCACGTCGCTCCCGTTCACATGAAGGCCGTCGCTTAGGACCAAAACGAATTTCAGACCCTCTCCTCGTAGAGCCCGGCCCAGAATACCGCCCGCCGCTTTCGATTCTTCCATGGCGGCAACCGGAATGCATTCAACCTTGATGGTGGTTTTCAAGAACTTCAGCGAAGTCAGGGTCACGTCGCCGTCTCGAGACCCATCGCGTGTGATTTCCCCTGATGTCGAACACCCGACCACCTGCGCTTCAGGAGGAAAGGCTGCGCGGATGCCGGACAGCAAGTCCTTTTTCTGAAGTTTCTCCGTGGGGCCAAACACAAGAATCAGGTTCCCAGAACCGCGATGCCCATCGTTTATTTTGACGGGTGTGTGTTCGTCTTGCAAAATCTGCTGCCGGATAATCATGCTGCGTTACTCCTTGTTTGCCCATTGCACTAGTCAGCGCTTAAGATTCCAGGCCCTGAAGGTCATAAGCGGGGGGGTCTCCCAGACGGAAGCGGAGGTCGTTGATTTGCTGTTTCAGCTCAATCATGAAAAGCTCCCGATTGATGCTGAATTGGTTGAACAGTTGAAGTTCTTGGATCGTATTGGCCAACTCCTCCGTCTGCGTCCGGAGAACCGTAATATCCCAATTCGTGCCAATCATGCGCAGCGGTTTTCCGGAATCGTCTCGCTGCACGACAGCGAGGGCTCGGATGTTGTGGACGGTTCCGTCCGGCCAGAAGACCCTGAATTCGGTGTCGAATTCTTTTTCGCCGCGGATGGCCATCTGGATTTCGGCATCCTCGCGCGCCAGGTCTTCCGGCTGAACCCCAGCCCGCCAACTCGCATGCGCATCGCTGGACTGATCCCGCGTGATGCCGTAGAGGCGATACATCTGATCGTCCCAGATCAGTTGGTTGTTGACGAGATCGTGCTCCCAGACGCCCACGCCACCCGCCCGCGTGGCCAGCGACAGGCGCTCGGCGGTCCGCGCGAGCGCCTCCTCTGTCCGCTTGCGCTCCGACACGTCGACAAAACACTCCAGCAGTTTGTCCTGGCCGTTCAAGCGGATGCGCTTCACGGTTTTTATGATGGGCAGGCGGGTGCCGTCCGTTCGCAACATTTCCCGCTCCGAGTTGTCCACCGTCTTGCCCAAGTCGCATACGGGACACGCCCCCTCGTCTGCGGGACATAAGAACGAGTGGCAGCGGCGTCCTTGTAGACTCTCTGCCGACGCGCCGAACAGTTCGGCAACATAATTGTTGACCCGCTCAATGACCCGTGTTACAGGATCCACGATGACCACGCCGACGGGGAGATTGTCCAGCAAGATGCGCTGCAGGAGCTCGCTTTCCCGCAGTTCATCCTGCTGGGCGCGAATGCCTGCGTCTGTGCGGCGCAGTAAAGCATAGATGAAGCTCAACAGCATCGCCAGCAGCACCGCACCGGCGGTTCCGCCCAAGGCAGCCAGACGCGCAAAGGCCGCTGCTTCCGCAGTGACGTCACGCATGACCAAGAGGTCACCGACATCTGTTCCTGAAGCGTCTTTCAGGGGGGCCGCCGATACTCGCCAGGCCTTGCCGTTGAAGGCGATCTCTTGGTCGGCATCGCCGCGGGGATGGTCGCTCGCCGCGTTGTGGTCCGCCATCGGAGAAAAGGCGTCCGGCAGGCGACCCTGAGAGGCATAGATCACAACGCTATGGGGCATGCGATTCCAGTCGGGCTCTCTTCCGAGCAGGCGCATGCTCTCTTCCCAATCCTGTCGTTTCAGGTATTCCTTGCGGATGGACAGGGCCAGTTGGCTGCCGGACTGGAAGTGCAGCGCCTGCAGCACATCCGCGATCTCTTTGCCTAACTCCACATAGCCTGCGAGCTTTCCTCCTTCGATGACCGGATGCACGACCCGCAGGGTGAACGCGCCCATTGGCCCCAGTTCGATGCCCGAGGCAAGCTTGCCGGTCCGTTCGGCTTCGCAGGCTGTGAAGCGTTCGATCCGGTCGCCGCGTCTCTCCGGTTGGTGCAAGCGCAGGAGGCAAACGCGGTTTGTGTCGAAGAAGTAGAAATGCGTGATGTTGCTCTCTTTGCGCATGGTCTCGAAAACCGGTTGCCAGTCAGCCAACAGGCGGCTGGTGTTGCCCTCGCGCAGAGCTTTTTTCACGCCCGCATCGTTTGCGATATGCGATAAAGCTACGGCTAGGCCCGAGGCTTGTTGGTCCAAGGCCGCGTGCAGGTAACCGGAAACATCCGAAGCAAGATCCGCGATACCCATCGCCATCTGATGCTGGTGCTGCCGCCACAGGAGTGCGCCGGCACCAGCCGTGAGCAGAATCACCAAGGCCATCAGGGGCGGCAGCAGACGCCGCAAAACCGGTTTGGGCGAGGCGTCGGCACGGCGGGGGGTGACGCAGGCGGAGGCTATGCCAATGAGCAGCACGAGCATCAGCCCCACGGGTAACGCCGCATGGGTAGCCACATCCCAGTTCCAATCGCGGGCGTAAATATCCATCCCCAGCACGGCAACCACCGCGCCTGTTTGCGCGTCGAAATTCGGCACGGCACCACTGACGAACGTACCCCATTGATCTGTGAAGGGTCCCTCCACGCATGCGATTCCGCTCGTGAACACGCGGCGAAAGCCATCCGGCGCGTCGTTGTAGATCATGCCGGCTGGGGATTCGTCCTTTGAACCCACCGGTTCGTTATCCACGAAAAAAAACACGGATCCGTCCGGCTTTCGGCCCATGAGGTAAATGAACCGGCATTGCGAGTTGGCCGAACGAAAGGCGGCAAGCTGCTCTTTGAGTCGCAGGTAGTTGGGCGTGCCGATATCCGTCTTTGTGCCAGAAAGCGATTGAACGAGTCCGATGTCCACAGCCTGCGCCACAAGCCGCGTCTGTTGCAGAAGTCCAAAACGCATCTCACGGTCGGCCCGGGCGACCATCCACCAAGTGAAAAGTATGCCGGTTGCGAGCAGGGCAAGCAGCAAGGCCGCTGGTGCGGATTTAAACCTAAGCTTCATTGGAGCACGCTCCCTGTATCGTCAGGTTCGCCCTCGGGATAAAGACGCTTCATGCATTCAGGAC
>CAYSXF010000182.1:0-7319 GCA_964434815.1 uncultured Lentisphaeraceae bacterium | reverse complement strand
ACACCTCTCTATTCGTCGGCAGCGTCAGATGTGTATAAGAGACAGCTGCTGCTGCCCGCCCGAAAGCTGCTGCGGGAAATGCGACCGCCGCGCCGTGATGCCCAGCCGCTCCATGACCGCGTCCACGCGCGGCTTGCGCTCATGCTCGGGAACCTTCAGGTACAGCAGCGGCAGCCCGATGTTCTCCGCAACCGTCAACTCGTCGATCAAGTTGAAACTTTGGAAAACGAAGCCGATCTTACCCCTTCGAAGGTGCGTGCGATCGCTCTCCTTCATCTTGGCAACATCCGTTCCATCGAAGAAGTAGTGTCCTCCGGTGGGATTGTCCAGCAGCCCGATGATGTTGAGCAGCGTCGATTTACCGCACCCAGACGGCCCCATAATGGCGACAAATTCGCCCGCCTTCACTTCAAAGTTCACCTGGTTCAGCGCTGTCGTCTCCACCTCGTCAGTGAGGAACACTTTCGTCAGGCTCTCGGTTTTCAGCATATCGTTTATCCTATTCAGTATCCGTTACTGTAGCGACCACGCGATCACCGTGCGATGGCGGCGATGAGATGACAAGGAAATGTACAGGGGCTTCTGTCGAGTTCAACACCCGATGAGCGACGCCCGGCTCGACCTGAACACCCTCGCCCTCCCGCAAAAGTGTCTCATTATCCGCTAAAGCAATCGAGAGCATGCCCTCGATCACGTAGAAGAACTGGCGGCTCTGTCGATGATAGTGCGCAACTTCGGCGGTGCCCGGCGGCATCGTCTCTTGAATGACGGATAGGTTGTCGCTTTTCAGCAGATGCCATCCATCACAGTTATCTCCCCATACGTAGTGCTCGGCAGTGCATGTGCTGGTTGGAGTCATGAAATTCCCTTCACCGTGACGTTGGGTTTGACGGCAATGTGTGCATTCATGGTTTTATCCCGCGTTTGCTACCGACTCCAAGAACGCCGTCACCAGCGGATGCGGTTTCTCCGGCGTTGACAAGGTCTGCGGCACGAAGAGTGTGCCGATGAAAAATGGGTGGCCCGGCAGCTCGATAACACGCACTTCGCCCTCTGCGTCCGAGCCGACAACACTTAGCGGGCCGGCTTTGATCAACTCGACGGCTTCCGGTGCGACACCGAAGTTGCAGTAGTAGCATTCCCGCGTCTGCACCATCCCGTAGATTCGCGCGACTTGCGAATCAGGCTGCAATCGTAATTCCATCTCGCGTCCGACCAGCGAGCACGCCAACCGGGAAATGAACAGCCGCGACGCATAGGGATCGTATTCGGCGTGCTGGGCGTCCGCGAAGCCAAGCACGTTTCTCGCGTATTCCAAGATGATGTGCTGAAAGCCGCCACAGGTTCCGAGACAAGGCACTCCGTTTTCGCGAGCCTGGCGGATGGCCCAGAGCGTCTGATTCATGTTTTTGTAAGGACTTCCAGGTGCTACCCAGATGCCATCGAATTGGGTGAAGAGTGACGCGTCAATCGCGTCTGTCGAAACCCAGCTTGCCCTCACGTCCAGTCCGCTGGCAGCGCAAGCGTGGGCAATCGCTGCGTTCGTGGCCGCATGGGGCGCGAAGCTGGGGGTGAATTCACCGAGAATGGCTATCTGTCGTTTCATAGGTTATTCTTCAAAATCCCATTTTCGCCTTCCACGCTTTTGCCAGAGCTTCGTCCAGAAGCCAGTTCGCTGTGGCGGGATTGCCCTTGAACTCGGCGAAGGGCGTGATGGTGACGGATTTCACTTGGAAGTGTTCGACTTTCTTTTCGGCATCCCATTGGTGATCGTAGTCGTAGGTGCCGATCCAGCCGCTTTCACGCGGGATGGGTTTAAGCGTGGGCATTTTATCGAAGGTGAGTGACGGAGGCAACCGCGTGTTCGTGACGCTGCTGATCCATTGCCAGATGAACTCGTGGTTCTTCACATCGTTGTGCCTCGAGCCGGGAAAGATGTAGCTGGCTTGGAGCGCCCCGAGCGCATTGCAGGCGCACACCGCGAGGCCTGTGTCCGTGGCTTCGAACGGCGGCCGCTTCTTGTCGTAATACTGCTCGAACTCGACCGTTTCGCAGAGCCCCGGAACTTTAAAGAACGCTTCTTTGTGGGCCGATTCTGAAATCTCCTTGAAGGTGAGCGTGCAATGTAGCGGAACAAAACCAATCGTCCGTTCCGGCACCGAGAGCGCGATGGCCATCGCGCAGCGCCCGCCCCACGACAGGCCGGTGGGCAGCAGGCTGGCGTGGGCGAGTTCCGGGTGGCCGCTCGTCTTTCCGATGGTTTCAAGCGCCAACAGCATTTCCTGCGTCGCCTCGTCCCGTGTCTTGTCGCTGTCCTCGTTAAAGATGCGATAGACCATCAGTGCGAAATCCATCTTTTCCGCGAACTGCCGGTAGCCCAGCTCCTCTCTGAAGTAGATCGCCCTGTCCGTCGAATAGTCCGGCACGATGATGACCGCGCGCACCTGCTTCACCTTCGCCGGAATCCATACCCGGAAAACCTCGTTCGTACACTTCTTGACCTCCTTCGGTGCCCAGATCTCGTAGCGGATCGGATGCGTGTACTCCTTACCCACTACAATCGGTTTTGGCGGAATAGCGGAGTTAGTCGATTGCGCCAGCGTTGTGACGGCAGCAAGCGCCAGTGCACACACAATGATACGAATGTTGTTTGAGCTCATAAGTCATCCCTTTCTCTACCCACACTCACGACATGTCTTCCAAGTAAAACGCTGCTTAAAGTCGCTGTATCTTTCTTTCCATCAGCACATGCGGAATGCCGACCTCGATAAACTCCGGGCCGGTTTTGACGTAACCGAGCCTCTCGTAGAACTCGACCGCCGTCATCCGGGCATGCAGCAGAAGGTGCTCAAAGCCGCGTCGGGCCAGCACTTGCTCCGCACCTTGCAGAAGCGTGCGCCCATACCCCTTGCCCTGCAGCGACGGACGAACCGCCATCTGCCGCAGTTTGGCCTCCGCCCCCGACACAGGCACGGCGACCACGCACGCCAGCAACTGGCGGGATTCATCGAAGAGCCCATAGTGGATTTGCACACGCTCCAAATTGAGATCTTCGGTGTAGAGGTTCAAGCCGAGCGGCGCGCGCAACACTTCCTGGCGCAGATCGCACGCCAGCCGATAGTCGTCCGAAGCGAAAGTGATTTCTTGTACCATCATATGACTTCTCAGAATATTCGCACGCATCACCGAGCCACAATCGGCTGGGCTCGGCCGATGGAAGACAGACGTTCGATTTCCTCGGGGCTCAGTGGCCGGTCGAACACCGCCACGCCGCCGATCCAGCCGGTGAAACCCACGCCCCGCCCGCTGTGAATCACGCGTCCGATGGCGAACGGGCCGCCGCTGCCGTCGTCGGCGGGCGCGTAGATGCCGTGCGGATACCACCATGGGTTCAAGCTCAAACCGACAAGATCTCTGGAGGTGACAGCCCAGATGCCGTCGGCTCCCTTATGCAGCGTGACCTTCACGCGGGTGTAGCGGAACTCCCGCAACTCGACGCGCTCGTCGGCGGTCTCGCTGAGCACCTTCACTGACAAAGGCTTATCCTCGGGCGGGTTGTAGAACTGCTCTTCGGGGAAGGCGGCGTCTTCGCCGGGCTGCTGACCTGGCAAGCGGTGCCAGTAGCCTTGCATGTAGGCGTTGTAGGCCGATTTGATGAGCCCATCGTTCTTCGGATTTTCGAGCCAGCGGTCGCCAGCCTTGCCGTTGAGCCAGCCGGTGATTTCGTGCCGCTCGTGGTCAAAAGTCATGGCGAAGCACTGCCACGACGCGTCGAGGACCCGGGCGGGAGAATCGGCCGGAACCGCAGGCGACACAGCAGCCGAGTTGCATTTGTGCAGGGCATAGCGGTTCAGAAAGGAACCCGCGCCGTTTTCCGACACATGCCCGCAGGCGGAACCGTCCTTGTTGAGACCCGCGAAGAGCGCATATTGGCGTTGGCCGCGCACCGCCTTGAGGATATTCGTTGTGGCGCGCTCCTTCAGATCTGTGCCTTCGTGCCAGATGCCCGCCAGCGCATGGTTGCCGCTCTCGCGGATCGCCCACACGACGACAGTGACTGACTTGCCCGCGCCCTTGATGTCGATGGGCGAGTCATGCAGGCGGGCGCGCGGCACGAACAGGAACGGGCGGAACGTGGCGTCAGTCTCCTTTCGGATGCGGATCGCCTGACCGAACGGCCCTCTCCCGAGCAATGGAAAATCGGCATAGGTGGCCTCGCGGCCCTCGCCCCAGTAGTCCTTCACGTAGTTGGCGGCATCCAGTGCAAAGTCGTTCGCCGAACCTTCCGGAACGTGGGCGGTGAAATGCTGAGCGCCCCCCTGCTCGCGCTGCACGAAGTCCCAGAAGGCCACGCAGCCCGGCGTGCCGGTTACAGCCGCGACGCGTTGTGCGTATGGAGAGTTCGCCGCCTGTGATTCGACCGCATGTGCTGCGCGTGAAATGGCTGAGATAGCACCCAAGATGATTGACAAGTGGCTGGTGTTCATTCTCTTTGTGGCTCCGATAACACACAGCAGGAAAGCTGTTCGATCAGATCGCCGATCCGCTGGCGAAGAGCATGCGGAACGCGGTTGCTCTGGGCGTTCGGGGCTGCGGTCTGTGACGCGGTTTCGGCATCGCCCGTGCCGCCAACGACCTGATCGGCGGCCGCTGTGAGAAGGGTTTGGGCCTCCTTTGCGGCAACACCCTCGCGCTGCGCGGCGGACAGGCCCTTCACGCGCTCGCGCAGGAGCCAGAGATACGCGTAGTCTTCGCAGCCTTCACGCATCAGTTCCCACCTCAGGCTGGAGGCGATGCTCCCCTCTCCGCTCACGTCGGGGTAAAAGAGCTGCCCCATCCCCCAGACCAGCCCGGCGTTGTAGTGCGGGTAGACGAAGGCTGGGCCTTCCCAAGCCTCGGCAAAGGAGCCCAGCGTCTCGAAGGTGAGCCAGCCGCGCGCGCCGAGTTTCCAAGCGAGCCAGCCGAGGCTGCGCGCGCTGACGGCGGGGTAGTCGATGAAGGTTCGGTAGTTGTCGCAGAAAGTGACAACCTCGCCATATTTTTCCGCTCGCTCGCGGGCTTCGGCGGCATGTTGCAGATTGCGCAGGCACCAGTGGTCGATAAGCCCGTTCAGCGCAGGCGTCGGATCAGCCGTGGCGAAGGTCCGCAGACCGGGCGCAGTGGCGCGGACAAAGCGGACGAAGTTCCCGATCACGCGATAGTTGTTCTCCGGCGTGTCGCGAGCGCGGTCCTCATTGTGTTGGTGATACGTATAGGGCTCGTCCATCGTGGTGATGAAGACGCGTCCAAGCCAGCCGCGCCGGGTGAGCACCGCATGCATCTGTTTGAGGTACGCGCCGAAGCGGCTCTGGAAGTCGGCGGTGAGATCGCCCTGCGCATCGCAGATCAGCGCGCCGAACCAGCGCTGGCTGCTGACGGCGGGGAAATGCCAGAGAAAATAGACGCCCTGCATCTGACCGGTTCGCTCCGTGCTCCAGACCGGCAGGAAAAGATGCGCCGCGCGCTTTTCGTCCAGCAGCGCTGCCGCCGCCTGTTCCCACGCCGCGGAGTCCACCGTGAGCGTGCCATCCTTTGCAATCCGCACCACCGGCGCGGGCAGCGGATCGGGCGTTTGGCCGTGCGCCGCGAAGTCGCGGTGAAGCTCAGCGAGCGTGGCGGGCTTCTGCAGCCATGCGGGCAGCGCCTGCGGCGAGGCGACGCTGGTGTTGAGGAGCGGAGACTCCTCCGGCAACGCGAACGGCCGCACAACAACCGTGAGCGGGATAGCGTCCGCCGTGCCCTTGTCCGCAGGCATCCAGCCCTCGCGCATATACTGGAGCTTCACGGTGCCTTCGTAGGTGCCGGCCTGCGCTTCACGCGGCACGTGCACGGTCACCAGAAACTGCAAGTTGCGGTCAGGCCGCGCGTCGCCGCCATCGCGAAGCAAAGGGTCTGGAAAGTCCCCCGTGCCTGTTTCGTATGGCATCGCCTGCTTCATGCGCGTGCCGCTGGGCTCGTCCACATGGATGTAGGCCAGTCGCCGCACCGTGATGGCGGCCGCGCCCAGCGTGGCGCCACTCGGGCCGCGCAAGTCACCGCCAGTCACTTCCACCTTCCGCAGCGGAACGTCACCGCGAAGCACGAGCACAAACGGTTCGTACTCGCCACGCGCAGCGGTGAGCGTCACGCGCTCCGCTTTGGGCGCAGGAGGCAACGCCTCGTCCGCCTTAAGTTTCTCCACCGGATAGAGGGCCCAGACGCGATGCTTCCAGCCCTCAGCGACGACGGTGGCGACCTGTGCCGCATGGTTGTCGGCCGGCCAGGCAGGGCTGCACAACAGCACAACGAGGATAACGCTTAGGCCTGTTTTCATAGAGAATATATCCACTCGGGCTTATGCAGTTGTCCGGGCAGAAGTTCGAGGAGCTGTGGTTGCTGAAGTCTCGCGCGGTTAACCGAAAAAAGAAAGGTCATCTGCCTCACAGCTTAACTCCTTCACAGTACCCTATGCTTTCATCTGCGCATCCTGTTCGAAGAGCCTCCAAACCTGCCCACAACCATCGGTGAACATATCGCACATGATACACAGGCATCGTAGCAAAGCCTGTTCAGGCATTCAACCGCGAAGGAGCGGAGAAAGACCGGAGGTCAGCAGTCGGAATGAGGACACGAGAACTGTATAGTCTGCTGAACTTATCTCCGAATCGCAGATCGCAGTAAACACGATTGGCGGTAACGTATGAAGGCTGGGACAATACGGGGTCTCCCTGTACAGGCGCAGCGCTGACGGATATAATACCGAGAATATCAGGGGGAAGTCACCATGCTGAAAGCGATTCTAACGTACGCCGCCACGACATCCGCGTGCCTGTTTGTTCCGTTGATGGCAGTTGCCATTCCTGCGAATGCCGTCTTGGTGGAGGCCGAGGCCTTCGCCGACGCCGGCGGCTGGGTGCTCGACGCGCAATTTATGGATCAGATGGGGTCTCCCTATCTGCTCGCGCATGGCCTTGGCAAACCGGTGCGCGACGCGACCACCACAGTCCGCCTTCCGTCCAATGGCACGTACCGCGTCTGGGTGCGCACCAAGGACTGGGTCGCTCAGTGGAGCGCGCCCGGCGCACCCGGCCGTTTCTGCGTGCTCGTCGACGGCCAGCCGCTCCCGGCCGAGTTCGGAACCGAAGGCGCCGAGTGGCACTGGCAGGACGGAGGCGCGGTTACAGTGGCACAACCGCAGGTGACGCTCGCGCTCCACGACCTCACCGGCTTCGAAGGCCGCTGCGACGCCCTGCTCTTCGCCGCCGACTCCGCGTGGACGCCGCCCGCGCGCGACCCCGAGC
>CAYSXF010000181.1:5318-7331 GCA_964434815.1 uncultured Lentisphaeraceae bacterium | reverse complement strand
GTGCATTACGGCGCGAAGATTGAAAAAAGCGGCGACGCCAACGCGCTGGCATGGAACGGCTGGGTCGGCAGCTCCTTTTTCGGCCACCGCAAGCCCGCGACGTATTCGGTCTACGGCAGCGACAACGACGCCAGCACCATGAATAAATTCGGCGGGCTGGCCGTGATCCATGCGGATGGAGTGACTTCCACGGAGCTGGTCGCCCAGGGCGCGAAGACAATCGATGACAAGCCCGGCGTGACGCACCTTGTGCTGGAGCTGAAGGACAGCGTGTACCCGTTCTACGTGATCCAGCACTTCCGCGCGGTCGAAGCGAGCGACGTGGTCGAGACGTGGGTCGAGATCAAGCACGACGAGTCCGCGCCTGTCAAGCTGGTGCGCATGGATTCGCTGGCGCTGGTCTTCCCTCTGATCGCGAAAGAGTTTCACCTGCTCTCGCTCACGGGCCAGTGGGCCAGCGAGAACCAGCTCACCGAAGCGCCGGTCGCGCTCGGGCAGACGGTGAGCATGACCTCGCGCTCGGGCGTGCGCTCGGCATTCGGCAACAACCCCTCGTTCATGCTCTCGGTCGGCGAGAAAGCCACCGAGACTGCGGGCCGCGTCATCGGCGGCGCGCTGGCGTGGAGTGGCTCATGGTCGATCTCGATCGGTCACGACTTCATCGACGCGCTATCACTCAACGCCGGGTCTGACACGGGCAACGGCGCTTACACGCTGGACGCGGGCAAGACGCTGGCCACGCCGAAGATGGCGCTGACCTACTCGGCCTCGGGCAAGGGCCAGATCTCGCGCAACCTGCACCGCTGGGCGCGCGACAGCCAGTTGCGCGACGGCCACATGCTGCGCCCCGTGCTGCTGAACAGTTGGGAGGGCGCGTACTTCGATTTCACAGAGAAGACGCTCACGGACATGATGGACGGCGTGAAGGAGCTGGGCGGCGAAATGTTCGTGGTGGACGACGGCTGGTTCGCCAAGGGCAAGTATGCGCGCGACGACGACAAGCGCGGACTCGGCGACTGGGTGCTCAACGACAAGAAGCTGCCCAAGGGCTTGGGTGCGCTCGCGGACGAGGCCAAAACGCGCGGCCTCAAATTCGGCATTTGGGTCGAGCCTGAGATGGCTAACACCACCAGCGAGCTGGTCGACGCGCACCCCGACTGGGTGCTGCGCGAGAAGACCCGCCCGCTGCGCCAGGGCCGCGGCGGCACGCAGGTGGTGCTGGACATGACCAACCCCGCGCTGCGCGACAACATCTACGGGCAGATGGACGCTTTGGTCACCAGCATTCCCGGGCTGGCCTACATCAAGTGGGACGCGAACGCGGAAATCAGCAACGCGGGCTCGACCTATCTGCCGGCCGACCGCCAGCCCAACCTGTGGTTCGACTACACCGCCGGGCTGTACGACCTGCTGGGGCGGCTGCGCGCGAAGTATCCGGACATCATCATGAAGGCGTGCTCCTCGGGCGGCGGCCACATGGACTACGGCTTCCTGCACTTCGCCGACGAGTTCTGGACTTCGGACGACACCGACGCGCGGCAGCGGGTGTTCATCCAGTGGGGCGCGGGGCACTTCTATCCGGCGTGCGCCATGGCTGCGCACGTGACGATCTCGCCGAATGAGCAGACGCATCGCTCCACGCCGCTCAAATTCCGCTTCGACGTGGCGATGTCGGGGCGCTTGGGCTTTGAGCTGCACCCGAAAAAGATGTTGCCCGAGGATCTCGCGTTCGCGAAGAAGGCGGTGGCGGACTACAAGCGCCTGCGCCCGGTGATCCAGCAGGGCGACCTCTACCGCCTGGTCTCGCCGTGGGACCACAGCTACGCCTCGCTGATGTACGTGAACGACGACAAGAGCCACGCGGTCGTCTTCCTGTACGGGCTGAACCGTGGGATCATGAGCGACTACCCCGCGCCGCTGCCGATCCAGGGGCTGTCGCTTGACAAGCGCTACCGCGTGACCGAGATCAACAAAGAGAAGCGCGACCACTCCCGCATCAACGGCCAGACGCTC
>CAYSXF010000181.1:0-5308 GCA_964434815.1 uncultured Lentisphaeraceae bacterium | reverse complement strand
GCTCATGGCCATGGGACTTCCGGTCAAGCTGGAAGGCGACTACGATTCAGCGGCTTTCGAATTGACTGCGGAATAGGCGCCGAACGTCTCTTTCCCTAACGAGCGCGGGTTGCGTAAAAGTGATAAACATTTTGCGTAATCCGCGCTAGTTTTTCTTGCCGCCGCGCGATATATTGAAAGCGGAATTTGAAAGAAACCGTTTATTCACGCGGAGGGGAAGCATGAAGGCAAGGCTGATCGGATTGGTGGGACTGGCGTCTGTGGCGGCGCATGGCGCGGGCGCGATGAGCGAGGCGTACTGGAAGCTCTGGAATCCGGAGGTTCAGTCCCGCATCGACCGCGATATCGAGCAGAACCGCAAGGCGGACGCCTCCTTGGCGCTGCCCGGCGTTCCCGCAGGCGCGGAGGTGAAGGTCGAGCAGCTCTCGCACGACTTCATCTTCGGCGCGCATATCTTCAACTTCAACCAGTTGGGGACATCCGAGCGCAATCAGAAATACAAAGACCTTTACGGGACGCTCTTCAACTCGGCGACCATCGCGTTCTACTGGAAGAAGTTCGAGATGGAGCCCGGCAAGCCGCGCTTCAGCGAAGCCGGGCGGGACACCGAGGCCTACTGGAACAGCGTGAAAGACCCGAAGAGCGAGCCGCACTGGCGGCGGCCGGCCACCGACCCGGTGGTGGCGTTCTGCGAGAGCAAGGGCATCCGCCTGCACGGGCACAACATGATCTGGGGAAACCGCAAGTGGCAGCAACCCGAATGGATGTACGAGCAGTTTTGCCCGGCGGAGGAAAAGGCCAAGATCGAGGCGCTTGGCAAGGATGGCCTGAACAAGCTGACGCCTGCGCAGATCGAGGCGCTTGCGCCGGTGTACTGCAAAGAGATGCGCAGGCTCTTTGAAAAGCGCGTGGTGGAGCTGGCGGAGCACTATCAAGGGCGCATTCAAAGCTGGGATGTGGTGAATGAGAGCGCGGTCGATTTTCACGGCAGATGCCTGACTGGCGACGCGGTGTGCACGAGCTCTTATGGGCTGATGCCGGGCGACTATACGTATCAGGCGCTCAAAGCGGCGGATCAGAAACTTCCGAAGAGCGTGAAAATCAATATCAACGATTACGCCAATAACGATAACTATGTGAGCCAGGTCAAGGATCTGATGGCACACGGCTGCCGCATCGACATCATGGGCTCTCAGATGCACCTGTTCAACCCGCAGCAGTGCCTGGACATCGCGGACGGCAAGCCCATCGAATCGCCCGACGTCGTTTGGAAGCGCATGGAGACTCTCGCCCGGGCGGGGCTGCCGATCCATGTGAGCGAAATCACGATCACCTCGCCCGGCAGCGATGAGCGCGGCCGCGAGATTCAGGCGGTCATCGCGCGCAACCTCTACCGCCTGTGGTTCAGCATCAAGCCCATGATGGGCATCACGTGGTGGAACGTGGTAGACGACTGCGGCGCTCCAGGCGAGCCGACCATCTCGGGTCTCTTCACCCGCGACATGCAGCCCAAGCCCTCGTTCCACGCGCTGAATAAGCTCCTCAACGACGAGTGGAAGACGCGCCTGACAGTCAAAACGGGGGCCGGCGGACGCGTGGCGTTCCGTGGCTTCAAGGGGCGTTACCGTGCGAGCTGGAAAGACGCGTCGGGCGCGGAGAAGAGCGCGGAGTTCACGCTGTCAAAAGACGGCGACGGGCTGTGAGACGCAGTGGAGGATCAGGGCTTGGCCCAAGTTTGGTCCGGGCAAGCGTCCCCGCTTGCCCGGCCGACCGGGGACGTCCGCCCCTACCTCGCGAGGCTGATCATCCCGGCTTGTTTTCGCTCTGGAGGGCGAAATTTCCCGCGAGCCGCAGAGGACAAGGGGGCATAAGATGAAATGGGTCATTGGGCTGATAACCGTTGCGGTGGCGTGCGCAGCGGGCGCAGAGGAGTTTCCGCCGCTGTTTCCCTTCGTGATTTCGTATGACGGGCCTGACAACGCGTCGAGCGTGGCGCACCTGCTGGATGCGCCGGCAGGCAAGCACGGGTTCGTGCGGGCCGAAGACGGGCACTTCGTCGACGGCGCCGGACGCGTGCGGCTGCACGCCACGAACCTGACGGGGCCCGCGAACTTCCCGACGCACGAGCAGGCTGACCAGGTGGCCGCGCGGCTGGCGCGTTTCGGCATCAACTGCGTGCGGTTGCATTACTTCGACGCCCAGTACGGGAATTTCATGACGCCTGAAGAGACCGGTATTTTCGGCAAGTCGGATAAGCTGCCTGCCGCGTTCAAGGCCGACCCTGCCGTTTCTTTCCCGTTTGCAGTCGAGCAGGTTGATCGCCAAGACTACCTGATTGCGGCGCTCAAGAAGCGCGGCATCTATGTCGACGTCAACCTGCACATCGCCCGGTTTCCCAAGGGGGTCGGCTTCTTTGAGCCGCGCGTGATCGCCTCCGAAAAAGAGTACGCCAAGCGGCTGCTGACGCGCGTCAACCCATACACCGGCCTGGCTTATACGGACGAGCCGAGCGTGGCGGTGATCGAGATCAACAACGAGAACGCGCTCTTCAACAACTACCAAGAGGGCGCGCTGGACCGTTTGCAGGAGTCTTATGCGGCGGAGTTCCGCCGCCAGTGGAACGCTTGGCTGCTCAAGAAATACGCGAACACAGAGGCCCTGAAGCAGGCGTGGACCTGGGTGGCCACGCCGCTGCATGCGGAGCAGATTGCGGAAGGCGGATTTGGCCAGCCGGTGGCGATGGACGGCAAGACGTGGATCTTGCAGCGCGGCACCTCGGAGGCGACGGCGGAGGTGGCGGGCGGCGCGCTGGCGCTGCGCGTGCCGCGTGCGGGCGGCGAGTTTTTTCCGAAGCTGTTCCGGACGGTCTCGGTGAAGAAAGGTCAGCCCTACACGCTGTCGTTCAATATCCGCCGCACCGAGGGCGAGGGCAGCGCCGCGCTGGGCTTGGCCGTGGCCGACACGACGGACGGGTGGCGGTCGCTCGGACTGTTTCAGAAGTTCTCTGCGGGCAAGGCGTGGAAAAAGGTGAGCTGCGCCTTTGTCGCTGGCGACGACGCCGACAGGGCTCAAGTGCAGATCACGCGGTTCGGAGCGGGCGCATACGAGATCGACGATCTGTCGTTCCAATCCGGGGCCGTCAGCGGGTTCGACGAGGCTGCCCGAGTGGAGGACGGCACGGTGCCGACTGTTAAGACCACCGGGTTCGTGCCGCTGCAGGCGCGGCGCGACTTCTATCAGTTCCTCGTCGACACCGAGCGTGCGTACTGGACGGGCATTGCGACCTACGTGAAGGCGGAGCTGAAGTCCAAGTCGCTCATCTCAGGCACGCAGCTCGGCTACAGTCCGCCCTTTGTTCAGGCGGAGCTGGACTACATCGACAACCACTCGTACTGGTGTCATCCGAGCCCCGTGAGCAAGACGTGGCTCATCCGCAACGAATCGATGGCCAATTCGCTATCCTGCATCCGCGGGCTTGCGGAGCAGCGCGTGCTCGGCAAGCCGTACACGATCAGCGAGTACAATCATCCGTTCCCGAACCAGTACGGGGCGGAGGGGCAGCCGATGCTGCGGGCCTACGGAGCGTTCCAAGGGTGGGACGGCGTGTTCGAGTACACCTACAACCACAGCCCCGATTTCGAACCCAAGCGAAACACCTATTTCTTCAGCATGATCGCGCGCACCGACGTGTTGGCTCACATGCCGGCCTGCGCGGCGATGTACCTGCGCGGCGACGTGCGAGAGGCGCAGTCGTGCATCGCAGGCGCGCTGGACGCCAAGACGTGCTTTGAGCGTCTTGTGAACGCGCGCGCGATTTCCCAAGGCATCGCGTCGCTTGGCTTCGACGCACGCCAGACGCTGCTCCACAAGACGGGCGTGGATTTGTCCGGCAGGAACGGGACCGATCCGAACTCGGTGGCGAAGATACCGGCTGACCAGAAGGTGTTCGTGAGCGACACCGGCGAGCTGACGTGGAACATCGAGCAGGCTGGGGCCGGGTATTTCGCGGTCAACACGCCGAACACGAAGCTGTTCACCGGCTTTCCGAAAGGGCGGACGATCGCGCTGGGCGGCGTCACGCTGGCGGTCGGCAAGACGCGCTTGGACTGGGCTACGGTTTCGCTCACGTCGCGCCGGGCCACGGGCTTCGGCGAGTCTGGCAAGCCGTCCACGATCCTGCTTGCGGCGACGGGCTTCGCGGAGAACGAGGGCACGGAACTGGTGCCGACCGGCGACAGGGAGGTCACCTTCAAGGACCGTCTGAACTGGGGCCACGGCACCGTGCAAGTGGAGGGCGTCCCGGTCGAGGTGAAGGTGCCGTCGGATGCGGCGAGGACGACGTGCTACGCGCTCGACGAGCGCGGCGAGCGTAAGGTCAAAGTGCCTGTCGAGAAGGCGGGCAGCGGTTCAAAGATCGCGGTCGGCCCGCAGTATCAGACGGTCTGGTACGTGATCGAGATTCAGAGGTAAGCGGCAAAAGGTAACCCGTAAGTCGTGAGTCGAGCGTCGCTGGTCGGAAATCAGTTCTCACGCGGAGACGCGGCGACCGCGGAGGAGAGAAGATGAAAAAAACTGTGACACTATTTGCACTTGCGGTGGCTTGTGTGACGATGGCGGCTGAGACTCCGCTGAACCGGCGGCAGGCGCGGACGTCGCCGGAGTGGCTGACGGGCGGCGTGATGTACCAGATGTATTTGCGGGCCTTCACGCCCGAGGGAACGCTCAAGGCCGCGCAGGCTCGGCTGCCGCGCTTGGCCGAGCTGGGTGTGACAGTCCTCTATCTCTGCCCCGTGTTCGTGGCGGACGACGATCCGGACCCGGCGTATTGGAGTCCGCGACAAAAGAAGTCGGGCTTGAACAACCCGCGCAATCCCTATCGCATGAAGGATTTCTACCACGTCGACCCCGAGTATGGAACGGATCAGGATCTGAAAGATTTCATGGCGGCGGCGCACGCGCTCAAACTGCGCGTGATGCTGGACATGGTCTTTCTGCACTGCGGCCCCAAGGCGGTCTTCATCGAGTCTCATCCCGAGTTTGTCAAGCGCGACAAGGACGGCAAGATCGTGCTCATGGCGTGGAACTTTCCAGGGCTGAACTTCGCCTGTCCGGAGCTGCGCGAATACCTGTGGAAAAACATGGAGTGGTGGGTGCGCGATTTCAACGTGGACGGGTTCCGCTGCGACGTGGCCGACGGCGTGCCGCTCGACTTCTGGGAAACGGGGCGCGAGCGGCTGGAGAAGATCAGGCCGGACGTGGGCATGCTAGCGGAGGGCACGAAGAAAGAGAACCAGCTCAAGGCCTTCGA
>CAYSXF010000180.1:0-7338 GCA_964434815.1 uncultured Lentisphaeraceae bacterium | reverse complement strand
GAACACCGCAGCCGCCAGAAAACCCACACCGGCCAAACCGGGCGCGACGCGCGGCAGAACGGCGCCGAGGAAAACTCCGCACAGGAAAATAGCCGCCAGCAACGGCCAGATCGCGCACATGACGCCCGTGGCGCGGGCACGCTCGCCCGGCACACCGTGAACACTTGCTGTATGGGCCTCATTCATCACAAGAGAAAACTGAACCCTTCAAATGGACAATCTATGACCGAAAACTTAGATTTTCATTTTCGCCGATTTGGCCACCGGATGCAACCACGATATTTCAAACCAGCCGGCGAATCTCGTCCGACAGGAGGCCCGGCGTCAGGCCGCAGTCCTCCATCAACTGCCGGGTAGTCCCCTGCCCGACGAACGAATCGGGCCAGCCGTAGGCGCGCACCGGCACCGCCAGACCCTGAGCTGACAGCGCCTCACGCACGGCAGAGCCGAAGCCTCCGGCGACCGCGCCGTTCTCCAACGTCGCGACCAGCGCCGCACCGGCGGCCTGTTTCGCCAGCAGCGCGGTGTCCAAGGGTTTAACGAAGCGGGCGTTCACCACGCCGGCGCGCACGCCGGCTGTTGCGAGCCGCTCGGCGGTTTCGCACGCCAGAGGAACCATGTCGCCTAGCGCCCAGAGCCACACCGCGGGCCCCTGACCCTCAGCGGGCAAGTCGCGCACCACCTCCGCCACACCCAGCGACAACTCGGCGATCACCTTCGGAGCGACGACGGCAGGCCCCGGGTCGCGCGGATAACGGATCACGGCCGGCCCGGCGTGCGCCAGCGCGAGCTTCATCATCGCGGCCAGCTCCACCGTGTCCTTAGGCTGCATGATCACGAGGTTGGGCAGACAGCGCAGCATCGCAATATCGTAGATGCCGTGGTGCGTCGGACCGTCGCTTCCGACCACCCCCGCTCGGTCGACGCAGAAAACGACCGGCAGCTTCTGGAGGCAGACGTCGTGCATCACACAGTCCACCGCGCGCTGCAGAAACGTGGAGTAAACCGCGAAGAAAGGCCGGTATCCGGCTGTCGCCAGCCCAGCAGCGAAGACCACCGCATGCCCCTCGCAGATGCCGACGTCAAAGAACCGGGCCGGATGCCGCGCGGCGAACGCGTCGAGTCCCGTGCCACAGCACATCGCCGCCGTGATCGCGATGATCGCCGGATCCTCATCCGCCATGGCGGCCAAGGTCGCGCCGAACACCTGCGAGTATCCCGGCTTGCCTTCAGGCGGCTGCACCGCGTCCAGTTCGAAAGCGCCCACGCCATGCCAGTGCCCGGGGGCGCGCTCAGAGGGCCTGAACCCGCGGCCCTTCTGCGTCGCGACATGGATCAACACCGACCGCTTGTCCTCGCGCGCGGTGTTCAGCGCATTCTCCAGAGAGCCGAAGTCGTGGCCGTCGATCGGACCCACGTAACGCAGTCCGAACTCTTCAAAGAACGCGTTCTGCAGCCACAAGCTCTTGATCGCCTGCTCCAAGCGGTGGTAAACCCGGCGCAGCGGCGTCATATGCAACCGGTGTCCTGCCTTCTCGGCCGCGGCTTTGATGCGGTTGTAGCGGACGTTGGCCAGCATGCGACCCAAACGGCGGGAGAGCGCGCCGACGTTTTCCGAGATCGACATCTCGTTGTCGTTCAGCACGACGATGACCTTGCTGTTGAGGTCGTCGAGGCTGTTCAGCGCCTCGAGCGACAGCCCGTTGGTCATGGAGCCGTCACCGATCACAGCGATCACGTGGCCCGCCGCGCCGCGCCGGTCGCGCCCGACCGCCATCCCGAGCGCCGCCGAGAGCGCCGTTCCCGCGTGGCCCGCCACAAAGGCGTCGCAGTCGCTCTCGTCAGGCTTGGGAAAACCCGAAAGCCCGTCGCGCTGCCGCAAGGTATGGAACTGGTCGCGCCGCCCGGTCAGCAGTTTCCACGTGTAGGTCTGATGCCCCACGTCCCAGACGATCTTGTCCTCAGGCGGCGAAAAGACGCGCAGCAGCGCGATGGTCAGCTCGACGGCGCCCAGATTGGAGGCCAGATGCCCCCCCGTCTTGCTGACTGTCTCCAGAATCACGCGCCGGACCTCCTCCGCCAACTCGGGGAGCTGTCCTTGCGCGAGCGACTGGACGTCGCGCGGCGTGTGGATCGTACTCAATATATTAGGCATGCGTTTCTCTTACGGCTTCTTTTCGCTGACCGGCATCCGCCGCTTCATAATCTCAAGCGTCGTGCAGTGCTGTCCGAAATCCGGAACTTCCTGCACCCGGTCATAATTTTTCCCTAACAGGCCCAAAAACACCTGAACGTCTTCTTGTGGAACTTCGTCCATCACGGGCGAGCGGACCGCCAAGCCATAACCGCTGAAAGCCGCAACGCCGCACGGGGCCGACGCCAGCAGAGCAGAAAGCCGGCTCCGGTTCATGACGTGGAAGCGCGCCGCGTCAGCGTCGCTGAGGGCGGGAAAATAGCAGAAAGGCCCCATTTCCATTCCCTTCGGCACGCTCATCCCGGTCTCGACCGCCAGGTAGAGATCCTGAGTCAGCAGCACGCGGTCGCCGCCAGCCAGCCTCCGGATGTCGCGCGCCGTCGCGCGCAACAGCGCCAAATCCGAGCCGGTTTTCTTGACCGTCCAAAACCGGTCTTGCCTCACCACGAGCCACTCTTCCGGAAGCGGCGACGCAAACGTCGACATCATCGAAGCCAGCACACAGAGCAGGCAGAGGCTGCCGCGCAGCGTTCCGGACGGCGTGCCGTTCGCCGCCCAACCCGCCAGCGCCGCCACCAGCAGCCCCATCACCGGCACCTGGTAGTCGTCGTATGGAAACGGGCTGGCAAGCTGCACCAGAAACACCGACAAGAACGCGAAAATCCAGAGGGAGGGCCAGACTTCGCCCCGGTAAGCGATCCCCTCCGGCTCTCCGTCCGCCGCCTGCTGAGGCGCCACGTGCGCCTGCAACAGCCGGACGATCACCAGCGCCGTGCCCAGCAGGCAGACCGGCAGATAAGCGCGCACGACCCGCGCCAAAGAGCCGGCCATGAAGAACAGATCGCGGCCGCCCCGCGACACATGGAAGCTCTGCGCGAAAAAGAACTGCTCGCGCGCATCCAACAGCGCCGGCCCAAACACCAGCACGAGGCCCAAGGCCCCCCCCAGCGAGAACCAGAAGAACGCCGCACCCGTCCGGCGGCACATGACCAGCAGCCAGAGCGCCGTCACCGGCAGCAAGGCCCCGAGCGAAAGCCGCGTTCCGGCAGCCAGCGCGACCAGCAGCCCAGCAGGCAAAGCCCACATGCAGGACATCCGGGAGCTTGTCTTCTTGCGGCGCGACAGGCACAGCGAAAGCGTCAGATACCCGCCCAGCAGCAGGCAGGCGCCCAGCGCGTAGGTCTTGGGAAGGGTTGTGAAATAGACATGATACAGGTTGCAGGCCGTCAGCGCGAAAGCCATGATTCCCGCTTCGGCCGCCCGCTGCGCCGGCACCGCCCGCCTCGCCAGCAAGGCCGCCAGCACGCACCCGAGCAAGCCGAAAAACGCCGTCAGCACGCGTCCGCCCAGCACGCCGTAGGGCGCCCAGAGGCGGGCCAGCAAGCCGTACACGTGCGGCATGACAGGGCCTTGGGTGAAGAAAAAGTCGCGATACGGAACCGCGCCCGCAGACACGCTGCGCGCCGCGTACAGATACCAGCCCTCGTCCTGATTCAGATTGCCGAACCAGACCGCGAACCCATACAGGCAGATCGCCGCGCAGACTGACAGCGCGAGTGAACTCCAAACACAGATCTGATGTCCTCTTTCCCGGATCATGAATTCTTGCCCCCAGAACGCCTCACCTATTTCTTTTAAATATATCACATCCGCCGAGACCGCCGCAATGCCGCTTCAGCCCCTTGACCGCAGGATCGCGAGCAGACGGTCGGTGCCCACTTGATACCCTTTGCCGCACATGTGACAGAAAATCTGCGCGGGACGGTCCTCCCGGATCATCTCCTCCAAGTCTGTGGAGGACATCCCCGTCAGCATGTTTTCCACCCGCTCCTGCGAGCACCGGCACGCGAAGCGCAGCGGTTTCGGCGCCTGAAAGACGCAGTCGTTCAGCCCGACCGTCTCGCAGATCGTGGCCAGCGAGGTCGCGGCTTCAAGGCACTCGAGAACCGTGCCGTCTTCGGAAAAACGCATCAGCCGGCTGAACTGCTCGCGGTTGCCGTCGGGCAGGCACTCGAATAGCACGCCGCGCACGCCGTCGATGAACCCGCCGTACGCCAGCGCCGAAATCTGCACCACGATATGGCGCTGCAGCGAGTTCCGGTAGTACTGCTCGATCCCGCTGACCACCGACGCCGGGCTCACATCGGTCGAGCCGCTCGACAGAACTTTCCCCGCAATTGAGCGCACGACCTGCACCTCGGCCATCTCGCCCAGCGCCGCGGAGGCGTCGAGCTCCTCACAGGCGTCCAGATCATTCATGACTTTGACCTGCGTGTACCCGCGCAGTCCGCCGCCCGTCGCCGCCTCGACCAGCACACCGCCGATCGGGCCCGACACCTTCAGCCGCAGCGTCACCGTCTCGTCGGGTTGCGTCAGCTCTGACCCAAGCAAAGCGACGCCGGCCAGCGCCTCGGCCTGAATCAGCCCGGCCGTCGGCCCGCAGAGATGGCTGCGCTCCAGTTCGCGTGCGGAATCAGTGACTTCGACATACACGACGTTGATCCGGGCCGACGGCGAAAACGCCGTCACCAGACTGTCGGCCACTTTTGACATGATCATGATAAGAACCTGTTCCTCAAAGACCGTCGCACGCCAGCACTCAAGCCGGCTGCGGGGGCTCCGCTAGCTTCCTGACTTTCTCCACAAACACACCGCGCAACTGCTCCAGCCGCCGCAACTGGCGCTCGAGCGACCACAGGGCGAACCGCCATTTCTTCGAGAACTCGTAGTTCGGCCGCAACCCCGGATCGAACGCGTCGAACTGCTCGCGGCGCACCGAGTAATTCCAGTGCATCTCGCGCGTCTTGAACTCGAACCCGTCAAAAAAGCGGTGGGCCAGCTTCTCGAGGTCAACCGCCTCTTTGTGCTTCAGCCAATACCGGTGCAAGACCTGCGCGTAACAGCCGAGATAGAAATCGAACAGGCCGTTCAGATTATCCTCGTTATGGGACAAGTCGGTCCAGCCCAAAGCGCCGCGGATCGAACACAGCATGACCCGCATCGGCATCTCGCGCTTGCTCTCGATATCGTAGCCGAACTCGAAAACCTCTTTGCCTTCACCGAAGCGGCAGCCCTTGGTTTCGGGCAGGTATTTCTTCAGCACCAGGTTCTGGGCGGCGGCGGTGCCCAGAAGCGCTCCGAGGGCGAGCACCACGTCCGGATCTTCCTCCGCCTCGTTCCCGCCGAACTCGCCCACGTGCTGGAAGCTGCGCGCAGGGATGTCGTCCAGGGGCTCCCCCGGACAGCGGTTTCTGATAAAATAGTTCATCTCTTTGCCGGCTTGGCTGTCCAACCGCATCAGCAGCCGGTACTCGCCGAAATCGACGCCCAGCGACTTGAAAGCGTGCACACGCGCCAACAGGTAGCTGCCGTAGCCCGCCATCGTCAGCGCCAGACGCTTCTCGATCAGGCTCGTGCAGAGCGGGCGGCGGTTGGTCTTGAAGACGATTTCGCGCGTGACGCCCTCGCCGACCGGCACGTCGTTCCTGGACCGCACCTCGTAGACGTTCGCGTATTCCACCGACTCGTCCTGGCTCATCTGCTGCTCGACGTTGGCGAGCAACACGCGGGTGCGCTCGTCCGCCCCCGGATGGAAGTCGGCACGCCCGCCCCGGTAAGTGGCTCCCGGCAACGCGGTGCGCCGGTCGTCGAACGCAGGCACCACCGAGTCGGAGTTACCGGAGTAGATGGCTCCCGTCAGGTGCATGTACAGCGTTTCAACAAAGTCGTCGCAGCTTTCGTCCGCAAGCTCCGGCCGCTCGAGCGAGGCCTTGAACAGCGCGTCGATCACAATCAGACGCTCCAACACCTCCGCTGGCGTCAGCCGCTTGAGGGCGATACCTTCCATCAGCTTCTCGAGTTCCGGCACCAGCCGCAGGAAAGCCTCGCCCCGGCGCAGACCGAACAGCTCGATCTCATGATGCCCGTGGAACTTGGGAGACCGCATGCACGAGCGCACGTCCCCCTCGAAGATCGACACCAGCTCGCGCAAACACTCGACAAACTTCGAGAAGTCGCTCTGCACCATGTCGACCAGCGTGTGGAAAGCCGCATAAGACAGAAAGTGCACGCCCTTCGCGCTGTGGTAATAGCGCAGCGCCGAGTTGATGCGGGTCCGGCTCACGTTAACCGCCAACTCCATCTCGCGCCGCGTCCAGGCCATGGGCTTGATGCGCCACTCCTGACCCAGCCGCCGGTAGAGTTCGAGCGTCGCGTCCGTGCGCTCGGCCATCACGATCTCGTTGAGCGCAAACCCCAGGCTCTGCAGCCAGTCGTCGGCCGCAGTCACCAGCGAGGTCGGCACGTCGCGCTGCGAGATTTCGATCGCGCCGCTCACCACGTTCGCGCACACGACGCTGCTCTGCAACAGCCGGCTGCGCTGCGTGGGCGGCACGCGCCCCAGGCTCCAGAGCTGCCCCGAGAGCAGAGGCATGGCCGCCACGGTGTGGTTGCCGGTCGTGAACGTCAGGATGTACCCGCTCGCGCCCTTCACCAAGTCCCGCTTGCGTACGATCAGCATCGGGATATGGTCGTCCTGGCTTTTCCAGACGTCCTTCTCGAACACGAACGTGTCGCCGCCCCAGTCGTACGCCAAAAAGACACGCGTATGCCCCATCGCCTTCAGCGTCACGTGGGTCGGCTTGCGCCGGGCCTCACGTCGGACGCGCGAAATGAAATGGTGCATCGTGGTCTTCATATGCCGCCGTTCAGTCTCCCTAAAAAACCGCTCTCACAAGGCGTTCAACTGCCGCACCTGCACTGCTCCCGGGCGAGAAGCTCTTCAGCCAAGCCGCCCAGCGCTTCGAGGCCGCACGCGTCGGCCGCTTCCAGCAGATTCTCCAGCGCCGGAAGAATGTGCCGCGCGAAATCCGATAGCCCCAGCCCCGCCAGCCGCCCGAACGCGCCCAGAGCCTGAACCAGCCGTTGCACCGCGCCGTCAAAGAATAGCTCGACCGCCTCCGGGTGCTCCGGATGGCATGCTCCATAATATGCAGCGAGTTGTGCTCGTAAATTAGGCGTTAGTTTAACATAAGGGTCGTACAAAAGAGAAGCCAGATCATAAGCCGCCGCCCCATACCGCATGCCTTGGAAGTCGATGAACGCCAGGCGCGTCCCCCGGAACAGGATGTTGCTGGACTGGAAGT
>CAYSXF010000179.1:0-7348 GCA_964434815.1 uncultured Lentisphaeraceae bacterium | reverse complement strand
TCTACACCTCTCTATTCGTCGGCAGCGTCAGATGTGTATAAGAGACAGAGATACGCTTCGTCAAGGATCATGTCCGTATCCGGGTGTTTGAGCGGCTCAATGCGTTGCCCCCAGGGAGGCGGCGCAAGGCCGTGCCGCGTTTGGAAAACTGGCGGGGATCGATCTTCAGGTTTTTCAGCTTGTAGCGCACCATGCGCGGCGTGAGGCCGATCTCACGGGCGACGGCGCAAACGTTGCCGTTCTTTGCTTTCAGGGCTTCGAGCAGGACAGACTCCTCCATTTGATGGATGCGGTTCTTAAGCGTGGCCTCATCTGTGGTTGCGAGAGAGATGAATGTCGCTGAGCGGAGGAGCGCTTGCGGCAGATGTTCAGGCAGGAGGAGCAGCCCGGAACAGATCAGGACGGCATATTCGATGCAGTTCTCCAACTCTCGGACATTGCCGGGCCATGTGTGCGCCATCAGCAGGCGCAATGTCTCTTCGGCCAGCCGCGGCTGGGGCTTGGTCATGAGGTTGGCGTATTTCTGCATGAAGTGATTGGCTAGGATGGAAATGTCGCCCGCCCGCTCGCGCAACGGAGGCAGCCTGATGGGAAAGACGTTGACACGGTAATAGAGGTCTGCGCGGAAGGTGCAGGCGCGCATGGACTCCTCGAGGTCGCGGTTGGTGGCGGCGATGATGCGCACGTCGGCGGTAAGCGTCTCGTTGCCGCCCACGCGCTCGAACTCGCGCTCCTGTAACACGCGCAGCAGCTTGGCCTGCATGGCGAGGGAGATCTCGCCAATTTCGTCGAGGAATAGCGTGCCGCCCTGGGCCTCTTCCATCCGTCCGATCCGGCGCGTGGCCGCGCCGGTGAAGGCGCCTTTCTCGTGGCCGAAGAGCTCGCTTTCGAAGAGGTTCTCGTTGAGCGCCGCGCAGTTGACGCGCACGAACGGCTTGCAGGCGCGCGGGCTGTTATAGTGGATCGCCGAGGCCACCAGCTCTTTGCCTGTTCCCGACTCGCCCCGGAGCAGGACGGTCGTCGCCGTTGGGGCCACCTGCTGTATGCGCATTTGCACTTGCCGGATGGCGTCGGAGGAGCCAGCCATCTTCCGCTGCTGCGCCTGAGTATGAACCATGGAGCGCAGCCGTTCGTTTTCGCGCTCGAGCGTTTCGCGCGCCTGTCTGAGCTGGCGGCGGTATTGCACGTCGTAAGCGATGAGGCGCGCGACGATGCCGAGGAAGTCCTTGAGTTCGTTCAGGTGGCTGGGCTCGCGCAGGCCGGGATCGTCAACGGAGAGCACGCCGATGGTCTCGGAGGTGAGACGGATCGGCACGCAGACGAACGCGAGCGTTTTGCGCCACTCCGGTGAGCGCGCGAAGATGCGCGACTGGAACTCCGGGGAGTCGGAAATGCGTTCGACCACCGCAGGCTCGCCCGTGGTCAGCACCTTGCCGACAATGCCTTCGCCGCGGTGGTAAACCGCTGAGAGTTTGGCGGGCTCATCCACGCCGTGCGCGGCGCCCACGAAAAGATGTTCCTGATCGCAATCGACCAGCAGGATCGTGCTGCGCACCAGGCCGAGGTTGGATTCAAGCACGCGCAGGATCTTCTGGAGCAACTCATCCTGTCCGGTGAAGTGCACCATCGTTTCGCAGATCTTACGAAGGACCATCAGTTCGATCGTCCGATCGCAGCCGCTCGCCATGTGGTTGCATTGCATACTATACGCCTGCATCAGAAAAAGCATGTCTTATGCCATGGAGGATATAACGCCGCAATGAGGCGGTTTAGCCCATAAACAGAGCGTTTTTCAGTGAGGTTCAGCCGAGAGGAGATCCGGTGGCGACAATTCTGTCGGGTCGGAAGCGACCTGTGAATCTGACAAATCGTTTCATCGTCACAACCATGTCACATCTTTGTTAAGGTGAGACCTAACTCAAGTTCTGGCAATGGCTTGCTATTAGCAGAAACCGGCTTTGATGCGCTCATGTGACAATAATTTCCCGCCGGCCCAAATCAGGGCTAGGTGCTGGCGGAAGCCCGTTCGCACCGAATCAATATAAAGATAAACCCATTCCCATCAGCGGTTTAAGTGAAGTTCGGCGGATGCCCGGACAGGGCTGCGGTTGTCCTTGGCACGTTTCGTGTTAAGGAAACTGGCACTTGTGGCCCACGTGGCGACAGGGGCGAACGAACAGAAGGAGGAAACACATGAGGAAGATCGCTATCTACGGCAAAGGCGGTATCGGCAAGTCCACAACCACGCAGAACACCGTGGCGGGCTTGGCTGAAATGGGCAAAAAAGTCATGGTCGTCGGGTGTGATCCGAAAGCCGACTCGACACGTCTGCTTCTGGGCGGACTGGCACAAAGGACGGTACTGGACACGTTACGCGAAGAGGGCGAGGACGTGGATCTCGACACGATCCTGAAGGGCGGGTATGGCGGCACCAGATGCGTGGAGTCCGGCGGGCCGGAGCCGGGGGTCGGCTGTGCGGGCCGCGGCATCATCACCTCGATCACGCTGCTCGAACAACTCGGGGCATATGATGAGTCGCACAAGCTCGACTATGCGTTCTACGACGTGCTGGGCGACGTGGTGTGCGGCGGGTTCGCGATGCCCATCCGCGACGGCAAGGCGCAGGAAATCTACATCGTCTGCTCGGGTGAGATGATGGCCATGTACGCGGCGAACAACATCTGCAAGGGCATCGTGAAGTATGCCGACACAGGCGGTGTGCGCCTGGGCGGGCTGATCTGCAACAGCCGCAAGGTGGACAACGAGCGTGAGATGATCGAGGAACTCGCCAAAGCGCTCGGTACACAGATGATCCACTTCGTGCCGCGCGACAACATGGTGCAGCGCGCCGAGATCAACCGTAAGACGGTGATCGAGTTCGAGCCCACGCATCCGCAGGCGGATGAGTATCGGACGCTGGCGCGGAAGATCGATCAGAACAAAATGTTCGTGATTCCGAAGCCGCTGACGATCGAGGAGTTGGAGAAGCTGCTTATCACGTTCGGCATCGCAAACTGAATTCAATAAGGAAAACACCCATGATTATGATCAAAGCAGTCGTCCGCCCCGAGAAAGCGGATTCGGTTCTTGAGGCTCTGCTGGAGGCCGGTTACTCGGCCGTGACGAAGATACCGGTTTTCGGGCGCGGCAAGCAGCGGGGCTTGAAGGTCGGCGAGATCCACTACGATGAGCTGCCTAAAGAGATGCTGCTCTTCGTGGTGCCTGACATCGACAAGGAGTTTGTGCTGAAGACGGTTCTGGAGTCAGCTCGCACGGGGCCGGGGCACTTCGGCGACGGCAAGGTCTTTGTGATTCCTGTGGAAGAAGTCTACACCATCAGCTCGGGCGTCAAAGAGGTCTGAGGGGAGGTTATCCCATGAAGCAGATTATGGCAATCATCCGCATCAACAAGATCAACGCCACCAAGAAGGCGCTGAACGATGCGGGCATCACCTCGTTCACTGCGACCGGGCGGGTGCTCGGTCGCGGCAAGGGGTTGGTGGACTACCGCCTGCTGGATGGCGCGAAAGCGGGGCATACGGAGGCGATCGCCCAGCTGGGGCAGGGGCCGCGCCTGGTGCCGAAACGGCAGCTTATCGTGGTCGTTTCGGACGACTGGGTGGAGAGCACGGTGAGGGCCATCATCGGTGCCAATCAAACGGGCAATCCCGGCGACGGGAAGATTTTCGTGACTCCGGTCAGCGAGGCGATCCGCGTCCGCACGGGCGAGAAGGCTGAAGGCGCTTCCGGCGGCACGGTTCTCGACTCTTCAGGAGGTTTACCATGAGCATCACTATAAAACGGCCGGAGGCCGAAGCGGTCAAATCTGCGATCCTCGAGAAGTACCCGGCCAAGGTCGCAAAGAAGCGCAGCAAATCGATGGTCGTGAACGACCCCGAGGCCATTCCGGCTGTCCAGGCCAACGTGCGCACGATTCCGGGCATCATCTCGCAGCGCGGCTGCTGCTACGCCGGCTGCAAGGGCGTGGTGCTCGGGCCGACGCGCGACATCATCAACATCACCCACGGGCCCATCGGCTGCGGCTTCTACTCCTGGCTCACGCGCCGCAATCAGACCGACCCCGGCGAGGTCGGGCCCAACGGCGAGAACTTCATGATGTACTGCTTCTCCACCGACATGCAGGACGAGAACATCGTCTTCGGCGGCGAGAAGAAGCTGCGCGCGGCGATTCAGGAGGCCTACGACATCTTCCATCCCAAGGCGATCGCGGTCTTCGCGACCTGCCCGGTGGGGCTGATCGGCGACGACATTCACGCCATCTCCCGCGAGATGAAGGAGAAGTTCGGCGACTGCAACGTCTTCGCCTTCTCCTGTGAGGGCTACAAGGGCGTCAGCCAATCGGCCGGCCACCACATCGCCAACAACCAGATATTCAAGCATGTGGTCGGACGGGGCAACACGCGGCCGGATGGCAAATACGTGATGAACATGCTGGGCGAGTACAACATCGGCGGCGACGCCTTTGAGCTGGAACGGCTCATGGAGAGCTGCGGCATCACGCTGAACGCGACCTTCAGCGGCAACTCGACCATCGGTGACTTCGAGAACGCCCACATGGCTGATCTGAACGTGGTGATGTGCCACCGCTCGATCAACTATGTCGCGGACATGATCGAGAAGAAGTACGGCATCCCTTGGTTCAAGGTGAACTTCATCGGAGCCGAGTCCACCGCGAAGTCGCTGCGCAAGATCGCCCAGTACTTCGAGGATCCGGCGCTGATCGAGCGCGTCGAGAAGGTCATCGCCGAGGAGATGGCTGCGGTGAAGGCCGTGGCGGAGGAGATCCGCCCGCGCACCGAGGGCAAGCTGGCGATGCTCTTCGTCGGCGGTTCCCGCGCCCACCACTATCAGGACCTCTTCCGCGAGCTGGGCATGACGAGCATCGCCGCAGGCTACGAGTTCGCCCACCGCGACGACTACGAGGGCCGCCGCGTGCTGCCCACGATCCAGGTGGATGCGGACAGCCGCAACATCGAGGAGCTGCACGTGGAGCCCGACCCGGAAAAGTTCGAGCCGCGCAAGAGTACGGACGAGATGCAGACTCTCTCCCAGCAGGGGTATGAGTTCAACGACTACAACGGCATGATGACGGAGATGGAGAAGGGCTCGCTCGTGATCGACGACATCTCGCACTACGAGATGGAGCGGCTCATCGAGACCTACCACCCCGCCGTTTTCTGCGCGGGCATCAAGGAGAAGTACTGCGTGCAGAAGATGGGCGTGCCCATGAAGCAGCTCCACAGCTACGACTACGGCGGCCCTTACGCTGGCTTCCGGGGTGCCGTCAACTTCTACCGCGACATCGACCGCATGGTCAATGCCAAGGTGTGGAAGCTCGTCCGTCCGCCCTGGCTGGATACGCCCCAGATCACGGCGGAGTACGCTACGGCGTGAGGAGGCCCCATCGATTCTCTCGACCCATCCATTTCCAAAAGGAGTTCCTATGTTATTACGACACACACCGACAGAAATCAAAGAGCGCGAGGCGTTGACCGTCAACCCGGCCAAGACCTGTCAGCCGATCGGCGCGATGTATGCGGCCCTGGGCATCCACGGCTGCATGCCGCACAGCCACGGGTCGCAGGGCTGCTGCTCCTACCACCGCAGCACGCTCACTCGCCACTACAAAGAGCCGGTCGTGGCCGGCACCAGCTCCTTCACCGAAGGCGCTTCGGTGTTCGGCGGACAGGCCAACCTGCTCACCGCCATCGACACGCTCTTCACGGTGTATAACCCCGAGATCATCGCGGTCCACACCACCTGCCTCTCCGAAACCATCGGCGACGATCTCAACCAGATCATCGGCAAGGCGCAGGAGGAGGGCAAGATCCCGGCGGGGCGCCGCGTGATCTACGCCAATACGCCGAGCTACATCGGCTCTCACGTCACAGGGTTCTCCAACATGGTCAAGGGCATCGTGCGCGGCCTGCCGGAGAAAACCGCGACCAAGACCGACACGCTCAACATCATCCCCGGCTGGGTGGAGCCCTCCGACATGCGCGAGATCAAGCGCATCGCCAAAGAGATGGGCGTTCCGGTGACGGTCTTCCCCGACACCTCGGGCGTGCTCGACAGCACCATGACGGGCCACGCGGAGATGTACCCGAAGGGCGGCACCCCGATCGCGGAGCTCGTGGCGTCCGGCGGCAACAAGCACACGCTGGCGCTGGGTTCGTTCGCCTCCGAGGAGGGCGCCAAGGCGCTGGAAGTCAAGTGTGGTGTGCCTTACACCACGCTCGATCTGCCGATCGGCATCTCGGCCACGGACCGCTTCCTCCAGAAGCTGAGCGACCTTTCGGGCAAGCCCATACCGGAGAGCATCGCGGACGAGCGCGGTCGCCTGGTGGACTTTATCACCGACATGCAGCAGTACTTCTGGGGCAAGCGCGTGGCGCTCTGGGGCGACCCCGACCAGATCGTTGCGATCGCGGAGTTTTTAATCGATATCGACATGCGCCCCGTCTACGTCATCAGCGGCACGCCGGGCAAGGCGTTCTCGGAGCGGATGGAGAAGGTGCTGGCGGACGTTCCGGAGGCCAAAATCAAGAACGGCACTAGCGCGGACATGTTCCTGATGCACCAGTGGATCAAGAACGGGAAGGTCGACCTGCTGATGGGCAACACCTACGGCAAGTATATCGCACGCGATGAGGCGACGCCGCTCATTCGGGTGGGCTTTCCGATCATGGACCGCGTGGGGCACAGCTACATGCCGCTCGTCGGCTACGCCGGAGCGATCCGGCTGCTGGAGCGCATCCTCAACGCGATCCTCGACCATAAGGACGCCACCTGCCCGGAGACGCAGATGGAGTTGGTGGAATGACAAGGGAAATTTAGGAATTAGGAGTTAGGAGTTGAGATGGACTTGCCGGCACTTCCTAAATCTTAACTCCTGAATCCTAAATGAGAGGTACGAGCATGAGCACCGCAGTCTTGGAAAAACGCCGCGCGCAGGTTGCCACCGTCACCGACGGCAAGGCCGACATCGCCTGCGCCAAGCCGAGCCTCGCCGGCTCGGTCAGCCAGCGCGCGTGCGTCTTCTGCGGCTCCCGCGTGGTGCTCTATCCCATCGTCGACGCCGTACACCTGGTTCATGGACCCGCAGGCTGCGCGGCCTATACCTGGGACATACGCGGCACGGTCTCCTCGGGGCCCGAGCTGCACCGGCTCAGCTTCACCACCGACCTGCGCGAGCGCGGCGAGGTTTTCGGCGGCGCGGAGGAGCTCGTACGCGCCCTGCGCGCGTTGATCGCCCGTTACTCTCCAAAGGCCGCCTTTGTCTATGCCACCTGCATCGTCGGCGGCATCGGCGATGATGTAGACAGCG
>CAYSXF010000178.1:0-7366 GCA_964434815.1 uncultured Lentisphaeraceae bacterium | reverse complement strand
CGCTGCCACTTCCTGCCGCCGGGGCAATCGTGACCGCCGCGACATCGCTGGCGCTTACGGTCTGGTATCCCGCCCATGTGATTCCGTTCACATCGGTCGGACGCCCTGTGACCGTACCGTGATAAACGGTGTCCGCGATGAGGCCCGAGACCGTGTGCTGCATCAGCGCGCTTCCGCCCGGAGCCAAAGGCTGCGGCAGAGTGCCGATCACGCCCAAGACGCTATCCGTAACGACGACGTCTCTCAGCCACGTGTCACCCTTGTTTTGCACCGTATAGTGGATGACCACGGTCGCATTGCTAGCCACAGTCAGCAGGGCTCCGTCTGCGGCGGAATCCGCCGTGACAACCAAGCCGATACCGGGCAGGCCGCTGTTGGGCAGGCTGACATCATCCGCACAGACATTGCCGCGGAAGGGGAAGTTGTGGAACTCGAAACCGCCAATCGTGGTGACCGACCCGCCGAAGAAGGCGAAGCCGTTGATGTCCCCGCCCGACATTTGCGCATCGGCATAAGGCGCAAGCACCGAACCCAGATGCTTAATGCTGGTACTGGTGATCATTGTGGCGTCGACGTAGTTGTAGAGCACGTGGTTGCTGTCCACGCCGACGAGAACGATCGACCCGTTCGACATGTTGATCGGCGAACCGTGAATGTTGACCACAACCGTGCTGTTGGGCGGTGCGTCGATCGTGATTTGCCTTGATGCGCCGTTCCAGTCAGCGGCCTGCACGTTGAAGACATTCAGCACGGAGTCGGTGCCTTGGAACAGCGGCGTCCACCGGTCCATGACCATGCTGGCCACGCCGCGGTTGTCCATATCGCCTATCATGGCGCTGGCGAGGCGGATGCGGCTCGTAATGTTTGAGAACGTCATGCCGCTTCCGTCATCCGGCACATTGCCGTCAGGCTTGATGGTCACAGGGACAACGTGCCGCAACAGGTTGATATTCGTTTGGCGTCCCGGCCCGTCATACGCGCCGCCATAGACGATGTTGCCATCGACGCCGAAACTGCCGTCATGCAGGTCTTTGCCGACAATGAGCCTGTCGGTCTCGGGCGTGGCCGGAGCAACGGCCTCGCCATCCAAGGCGGTACCGACGCTGTACCCGCCTATGAAGCGGGCATTCCCGGCAATGGCGAGGCGCCCCTCCGTATCGCCGCCGCTGGCTGAGAAGTCACCAGCGATGATCGCGTTGAAGGTCTGCCCAAACGTCATGGTGTGACAGAAACCGGGCGGCAGGCCTCCGTAAACGCCGGCGTCGCGGGTCATGTCGTGCTGGCCGCTGGCGAGCGTGAACACCCCCGTCAGGCCGGTTGCGACGTCCGCGTCGCTGTCCAACTCGTCAGAGCTTCCAGCGTTGGCGACGGTGAAGTGCCAAGCTGCGCCCGGGCGCTCGAAGCGTATCTGGAAGTCGCCGGGAATAAGATCGTCGAACAGGTAGTGACCGTTGGCATCCGTCGTGGTGTTCGTGACCACATTGCCGCTCGCATCGAGCAAGTCGACCGTGACGCCGATGAGCCCGGGCTCGTCCGTGTCCTGGATACCGTTGCGCCAGGCGTCCACCCATACACGGTCGCCGACCGATGCCCGCGGCAACACGGTGACCACGGCGTTGTCCGTGGACGAGACATCGGCGAGGTTGGGCAAGTCGAGGCCCGCCGCATCTGTCGGATTGGCAATCACCGTGGCGACGTTGGTGACGCTGACGGTCACGTTGCTCACCGTGAAGGTCAACAGCGCCGTCGCCGCAGGAGCCAGAGGCCCTGCGATCACGCCGATGTCACCCAGTTTGTCATCGTTCACCCTCATATTGCTCAGATACGTTTGGCCGCTGTTGGTCACCGCATAGGTATAGGTGACCGGCCCGTGACCGTAGACGATGAAGGCGGTGCCGTCAGGCGCGCTGCCTGCGGTTTTGACCAGCTTAACACCGGGAACCGCGTAATAAAGCCCGGCGTCCCAAGACAGATCGGTTTGCCCGCCCGCGAGCGTGATCAAAGCTGTGCGCCCGGTAGCGGGCTCTGCGTTGCTGTCAGCGTCAGGGTTGCCGCCCGCCTGCTGCACGGTGAAGTAGTAGTTAGGCGGAGCGACAAACTCCACCCGGTAGTCCCCGGGCGCCAGGTGATTGAACCCATAGCTGCCTGCCGCGTCGGTCACCGTGTGATTGATCTGGACGCCCGCGGCGTTCAGCAGGTTGACGGTGACGCCGGCGAGGCCCGGCTCCGAGGCGTCTTGGACACCGTTATGGTTCGAGTCCACCCACACGCGGTCGCCGAGGGACGCCTCGACCAGCACGACTGCGTCATCGGCGGCTGTCACAGGGGCGACGGGGAGAGCCCGTCCGTAGGCGTCGGCCGGCTGCCCGTTGGCTATGCCGATGTTGGTCACGTTGGCGATCACATGGTGGGCCGTCGCCGTGAGGGTGGCCGTCGCGCCCGGCGCCAAAGGCCCGGCGATGGTGCCGACTGCGCCGAGTTTGTCATCGGTCACAGTGATTGGCGCGAGGTAGGTGTTGCCGCTGTTCCTGACCGTGTAGGTATAGACAACGTCCTGGCCGTAGGCGGCGAGGAGCGAGGTCCCGTCGGGCGCTGCTCCCGCCGTTTTGACGAGCGTTATAGCGGGCGATGGGAGCTGGAGTCCGGCGTCCCAGGTGTTATCCGTTTCGCCGCTGACGAGCTGGGTTGCAGCAGTACGCCCGGTCGCGGTGTTGGCGTCGCTGTCCTTCGTGTCATTGCCGCCTGCGTCCTTGGCTGTGAACACGTAGCCAGGCAAGGCGACAAACTCGACCGAATACGTCCCGGGGTAGAGACTGGTGAAGTGATAAGCGCCTGCACCGTCCGTCGCGGTTGAGGCCACAACGCCGTTGGTGGCGTCCAACAAATGCACGGTCACTCCGGGCACACCCGTTTCGCCGCCATCTTGGATGCCGTTGAGGTTGGCGTCCAACCACACGCGGTCGCCGATGGTCGCGAGGCGGTAGAGGCCGCAGTCCCAGGTGTTGTCAGTTTCGCCTGGGCTGAGCGTGGTGAGCGCCGTCTGGCCGGTGACGGTGTCGGCGTCGCTATCCGTAGCGTCATTCGCCCCCTGGTTCGCCGGGCTGATGTAATACGAGGCGGGCGGGGTGAAGCGGACGCTGTAATCGCCCGGGATCAGGTTGGCGAACGCGTATCGCCCGTTACCGTCGGTTTGCGCTGTGGTGACGATGCCGTTCGTGGCGTCTAGGAGCGTCACTGTGACGTTCGCCACACCCGGTTCGCCAGCGTCCTGAATGCCGTTGGCGTTAAGATCCTCCCAGACCTGGTTGCCGATGGCGGCGTACAGCTTGACCACGGCGTCGTCCGTAGCCTCGCACTGAGGAGCGCCTGAAATTTCGAAACCAGCCGGAGTAGACGGACGGGCACGCACCAAACCGGTGTTCGTCACGTCCGCGGGCACGGCGGGCATGGTGGCGTGGACCGTGATCGATGCGCCGGGGGCAAGCGGGCCAGGGATGTTGGTGATGCTCCCCAGAACGTCGTCCGACAGTTCGAGTTCGATGAGCGCCAACTCACCCGTGTTGATCATCGTATAGGTGTAGGTGACAGGCTGGTTGATGTTGGTCCAGTAGGCCGATCCGTCCGGTGCCGTCCCTGCGGTTTTGACGAGTTTCACGCCGTAAGGCGGAAGCCAGACACCCGCGTCGCAGGCCAGGTAGCGCTGCTGATCGCTGAGCGCAATGATCGGCGTGAAACCAGTGACTGCGTCGATGTCCGAGTTGCTGTCTTGATAGGCGGCGTCTGTGATGTTGGTCGTGACAATGTACCCGCTGGGGATTGAGAAACGGGCGTAATAATTGCCATGCGTCAGCCCCGGGAACAGGTAATATCCGGCGTTGCCGTCCTGATCGTCGCCGGTGATCGTAAAGCCGATGTAGCGGTCTTCATTGGTATTGATGATGCCGTCCGGCACATCTGAAGGCCCGCTGTCCTGCCAAAGGTCGACGCGGATGCCGTTCACGCCGAACTCATTCGTCTGCTGCAGCCCGTCCTTGTTCGCGTCGAA
Source organism: uncultured Lentisphaeraceae bacterium (assembly GCA_964434815.1). Taxonomy (GTDB): domain Bacteria; phylum Verrucomicrobiota; class Kiritimatiellia; order RFP12; family UBA1067; genus CAYSXF01. The sequence continues at coordinate 3,321 of CAYSXF010000178.1, read as the reverse complement.
CCAGACACGGTCACCGAAGGCGGCGTTGGTGTCCATCACGGTCTTGATGCCGACCTTGAGCGGTTCCGCTGGCAACAGAAGGGTGCTGGTGTCCGTGCGGGTTCCGTAGAATCCGAAGGAGTTCCAGGCGATCTCGTTGCCGGTCGGGGCTCCGACAGGCACGCGCATCGGCCAGGTGAGGATGATCGACGCTTGGGGCGGCAGGGTGTAATTCTGGAAGACAAACTTCAGGGCTCGAACGCGGGTGATGTTTCCAGGCGCGTTGGTCGTCCAGTTCGCGGGCGTCGATCCGGCGGGGCCGGAGGAGACGAAATCCGTGCGCGTGGGATTGTCGGCCGTGCTGTAATACACGACGACATTTGTGGGCGCTTGAACCGGTCCGGCTAAATTCGGGCGCCATTCCGAATCGCGCTGCGACAGATCGATCACGCCGCCGTCGCCGATGAACGGCAGAATGTCATCGACCACCACGTCTTTCATCGGCACGTTACCTGTATTTCGGACGATGAGCTTGTAGTCGGCCTTGCCGCCGGGGACCGAGGAGGAGTCGGGATAGCGGCTCCAATCGGTGTCCAATGTTCCCTTCACCCATTTCTGGGAGTCCATCGAAACAGCACTGGGCACGGTCCAAGTAAACGTTGTGTAGTAAATAGTCTCGGTCGTGTTCCCGTCTCCGTCCAAATCCGTGGTGTCCGCACGTGTCGATGTGGAGGTCGCATCCATGTTGGCATTGTCCCACTTCGACAAGGTCAAATCATTGGACTTGGCGCCGTAGAGCGTCCCGGTGGGCTGCGTCGCTTGGAAACGGATTTCGATGTAGTCGTTCGTCGGCAACGAATAGGCAGTCGCGCCCGTCCAACTCCAGCGCAGCAACGTTCGCCCCGCACTCCCGTAATTGTCAATTCTTTCAAACACCGGATCGGGCGCGCCGCTGGGTTTGCGATAAACAGATGCAGAGCCGTCCACATAGACAAGTGTGGCTGGCAGCAGATCGGCCCAAACCGGGTTGTCCATACTTTGGGCCGCGTATACGTTGTTGCGTAGGCGGACGTAAAAGGTGCCGGTGGCACCATGCGCAAGAGTCGTGGCACCGGAGGTGAACCCTTTCTCCAGTTGCACGACCGGCCTTGGGCTTTTGACCGTGATGTCCGCCGTAGCTGATTTGCTTTGGGGGCCGTTGAAGTCGGTGTAGGTCATGCCAGCAATGTTGTGGATCAAGTGGCCTGTAACGACCGCGTCGCCGTTGCGGTCTGTGGGGAGGATATTGCCGCTGAACTTCAAGTTGGCGACCTGATAGGTGGCTGGAAGGTCGCCGAACGACCAGCGGAGGTCTGAAATGGCCTCATCCGTGGCGAGGCCGAGGCTGGACACGGTGATTTTCTGAGACGTTGCGCCTGCGAACGGGCTGCCCGCAACCACTGTCCAATCACGCAGGTTCGTGCGGTACTCCACGACAATATTGGAGCATAGTCCGGCCGGGCTGCCCGAATAAGATCCTGTGTAGATTTCGTAAACCCAGACTTCGGCGGGAATCGAATCGGTCACAACCACGTTGCTCAGCGGGGTATTTCCAGTATTTTTCGGAGCTATCGTGTACGTCTTAGCAATCGCTTTGCCTTCATAGACGTAGTTCACATCATTTACAGATTTAGAAAAAGTCGATGTCGCCGTGGGCACCACGATCGTACTGACGAGCGACGCCGTGTGGTTTGTCGGCGCGCCTCCCAGCGGGGTCCCGGCCACCACTACGACGTTAGTGACCTTGTTGCTCACGGAGAATACCGAAGACGGGTAAAGGAGCGTGATGGTGCGGGATTGCGAACTGGCTGTGCCCGGAATGATATCGGGTGAACTCCAGGTGACGGTGTTCCCCTCGGAATCGTAGACTCCGCCGCCCGTGGACGAAACAAAGACAGACCCGGCGGGGAGCTGGTCGGTCAGCGTGAGATTGGTGAAGCTGAGTGCGCCGACATCCGTCGAAGTCGAGGCTTTGACCGTATAGGTGATATTCTGATTCAGGGGGACACTCGGATTAACCAGCGATTTCGAAGCGACCACCGTATCCGTCGCCGTGGCCCGGATCACGACCGGCGGCGCGATCGCCGGCGTCTCCCCGGTTGCGCTCAGAGTCGCCGTATTGGTCGCTACCGTTCCGTCGGGCGTCACGCCCGTTTTGAACATCACGTTCAGGTCGATCTGACCCGTGCTGCCCGCCGGCAGAGGCTCGATGAAAACGACGCGCACGGTGCGCGTGGCCGCAGTGTAGGTGATGCTCGCCGTGTGCGCTGTCCCTTGGGATGAAATGTAACTCAGTTCGGGTGGCAACACGTCCTCCAGTACGACGCCATGGAAATCCGTCGTCGTGCTGGCCGCGCTATAGCTCAACCGATAGGTGAACTGCTGGCCGGAAGGGACTTGCGTGGGGTTGCCCACAATTGCTTTGGTCAGCCCTAACCCGGCTTGCGAAGAGATCGCGGCAAGCATCAAGCTGAGCGACAGAAAAGCAACATTCAGTCTCGAGCGCATTTTCGTTTTACCATTCATCCGAGTACCCTCCTGATGGCGTTGACCTCAATTGAAAACACGAGCTGTGTGAAATGGCTAGTTCCCAATCGAATCAAGTTTAGCATGAATCGGCCGGAAAATGCAACGTCAAATAAGTTATGCGTAAGTTGTTGCGATGCAACACTTTACACGTTACATATTTGTGGCTTTTTGCCGCGGAGTATGCAGAAAAGGATGCTGGCACTCGACGCGGAGTGCGTTAGAGGTGCTCTGTTCGTTAACGCGGTACCGTCGATTTAACGTTTCGTGGCGGCAGAGCCCAAAGCCGTATTTTCTTTGCCGAGACCTGGCGCCGGCGCGTTGAAGTGCCCCATCCAGACCCAGCAACTGTTGCACACGCACGCCTTGCCTCGCCCGCACGTACCGCAATAGTCGTGGTACGCCTGCGGCGCGATGGACGCCTGCACCAGCGATCGCATCGCCAGATACTGCGGATCGTCAGCGCCCTTGAAGCCGCCTTCAAGCTGTCCCCAGCCGCCTTTGTCCGCAGGCAGGGCCGCCAGCAGGATGCGGCTCTTCTCGGGCGACCCGACATTCACGAGCGCGGGGAACGGCTGCTCCGCCACCGCCTTGCCGAACCGCGCCTCGACCGCGGCCCTCAGCCGCTTCTCGCCCTCGGGCTCCGGCTGCCGCTGCTCCGCACGGTTGAACTCGTAGTAGCCGTCGCCGTAGTGAGGCACGTTCATGTCCATCCAGACGATCAGCGCATCCCACTCGTCTTTCGACAGCTTGACGTCGTGATGCCCCTTTTTCAAA
>CAYSXF010000177.1:0-7373 GCA_964434815.1 uncultured Lentisphaeraceae bacterium | reverse complement strand
CGTGAGGTTCACACCGTTCACCGCGTGAACAAACAGCTCGCCGCTCGGCAGGCCGGACTGAAGAAAGCCGTTGCTGATCGTGGGGTTGCTGTTGGCGGCCATCAGCCCGCCCGAGGCGAGTGTCAGCGTCGCGCCGCTCAGGTTCAGAGACGCAGGATTGCCCATGCGCAGCGAGTTGACCGTCCGCGAGGTGACTGTGCCGGCGAGCGTGTTGTCGTGATTGACGTTTTCTGTGGCCAGCCATCCGGTGCCGGGATTGTTGTCCCCCGTGCCATAACTGGTCGCCACGGATCCATCTGCACCCCCCGTCGTGTTGTAGGCCCACCCTGCTCCGGTCGCGGCCCAGCCGCCCAAGATGCCGTTGGTGTTGGGTGTCGAGGTTAAAGCGATGTTATCCGCGCTGAACCCGAGCGTGCTATAGGGAGCGGAGCGCGTGATTGTGCCCAGGCGCATGACATTGTTGTTCGCGGTGCGGTTGAAGTAGGCGTTGCCCGCCCCGGCGAGCGTAACTCCGCTGACCGCTTGCGTGAACACACTGCCGCCGCCACTCCAACTCACGGTGCCGCCGTTCGTGATGATCAGCCCGCTGCTGCCATCGATCTTGCTGTTGTTCTGCGAGCTGTAGTCCAGCTTCAGAGAGGCGTAATCCCTCACAGTCAGTAGGCCTGAGTAACTGTTGGAGCCCGCCAAGACTGTGGGTTGTGCGTTTTGTCCGGTAAGGGTGAGAGACGCCGTCCCGCTAATGGGCCCGTAAACCGTCATGCCGGGATTGACCACCCAAGTCTGATTGGTGGTCAGATTCACAATCGAGTAAATCTTGAAATTATTGTTGTTGGCCAAGCTGTTCAACCCGCCTACGCCGAGATTCACAACACCGTTGGTGATCATCAGATTTTGCCCGCCCGACGTTGTGATCGACCGTACGGAAACCGCGTTGTAAACGGACGCAGTCACCACGACTCCTCCTGCGCCGAAGGACGCGTCATTGCCGTCAACCCACGTCACGTTGCCCGCCCAGTTTGTCGCGGTCGGATCATTGGCTGCTGTGGCCCAGACTCCGCTTATCAGACCATTCCACGACTGCGTGGCAGCCATGGATACTGAAGCCAGACAGATGCAAAGCGATGCGATTGGAAACACCTTTTTCATACCTGCGCTCCTTTAACGTTAAATAACGCCGCCTCCCGTTCGCACACGTCCAAAATAACACCTGCTCACCACACAGTTCTTAGCGGATAATAGTACGGTAGCAAAGACTAACATCTTCGTCTACCCGTTTTCGCACGGGGCTCGTTTGCTCGACAATCCACAGGCCAGGTGCTACATTCAAAAAAAGTCGCGGGTGGGGCGATTCACACTCTCTTCACGCGACAGGTCCGTGCCCGTTTCACGGCGAACCGGGAGTACGGGCAATCGGGAAGGGAGCGCACATGAAAAACAAGCGGATGGCGCGTGTCGCAGGCGTCGCACTGTTCATTGCAGGGATCACGGGTGCGGCTTTTGCAGCCGACTATTTGGCGGGCGATGGGGTTGTTGTGCAGGAGCCGCCCGGCTATGACGCTTCGAAGCTGCCGCCGTCGCCGGAGCTGGCCGCCGTTCTTGAGAAACGGGGGGCTCTGCCGCCGTCTTGGGCCGTGAAGCCAGCTTGGTCGACCGTGAGTGAGCCCTACGTAACGGTCAACAAGCTGAACAACGACGGTTCGGTCCCGCTCCGTTACAGGGCGGCGTTCGAGGGCCTCGCCAAGGATGCCGACCTTTACGGGACCGGCGAGCAGACGGGCCCGCTGCGGCGCAACGGCCAGGTGACGTTTGTTTACTGCCGGGACAACTACCGCTACGAGAGCGGCCCCAATCTCTATCAGGCGCATCCGTGGGTGATGGGAGTGCGGAAGGACGGGCGAGCCTTCGGCATCATCGCCGACACGACCGCGCGCGGCGAGATCGATCTGCGCAATGACGCGATCCGCTTCGATTTCGAACTGGCCCCCTTCAGAGTCATCGTGTTCGAGAAGGATTCGCCCCAAGCCGTTCTGGAAACCCTGTCTGGCCTGACCGGAAAAATGGAGCTGCCGCCGAAGTGGGCGCTGGGCTACCAGCAGTGCCGCTACTCCTACATGGACGACGCCGAGATCCATATGATCGCCGAGAATTTCCGCTCACGCAAACTGCCCTGCGACGTGGTGTGGTTCGACATCCACTACATGAACGGCTACCGCATTTTCACCTTCGACGCGAAACGCTTCCCCGACCCCAAAGTCACCAACGCCTATCTACACGAGAAGGGCTTCCATTCGGTATGGATGATCGATCCGGCGCCCAAGGCTGACCCGGAGTATGCCGTGTTCGGGGAGATGCGGGACAAGAAGCTCTATGTGCTGAAGGGCGAAGGTCCCCAGTTCCTCGACAAAAAGGGCGAGGAGGCCAAGGCCCAGCTCAAGGATATTCCGGACGACATGTACCTCGGCACGGTTTGGCCGGGGCTCACCGGCTTCCCGGACTTCACCCAGCAGGCCGCCGGGGACTGGTGGGGCGGACTATACAAAGACTTCCTGGCCATGGGCGTCGACGGGGTGTGGAATGACATGAACGAGCCTGCGGTGTTCGGCGGCGGCCCGCAGTTCACCATGCCGGATTGCAGCCGGCACTTGGGCGGCTTGGCGCTTCCCTGCGGCACGCTCCAGCCCGGAAATCACGCGATGTATCACAACATCTTCGGCATGCTGATGATTAAAGCGTCGCGCGAAGGGATTCTCAAGGCGAGCCCTGACAAGCGGCCCTTTGTGCTGTCGCGTTCAAACTACCTCGGAGGCCACCGCTACGGGGCGACCTGGACGGGCGACAACCAGTCGTCTGAGAAGCACATGAAGCTGGCGACCCCGATGTGTTTGAACATGGGCATGTCCGGACAGCCTTTTGTCGGTCCGGATCTGGGTGGCTATTCGGGCGCGGCCACGCCCGAACTGTTTGCGCGGTGGATCGGGGTCGGCGCGTTCTATCCGTTTATGCGCGGGCATTCCGAGCTGAGCGCGCCGCGCAAGGAGCCGTGGGCTTTCGGCGCTGAAACCGAAAGCGCTGCCCGTATCGCGCTGAGCCGCCGGTACCGTCTGATGCCCTATCTCTATACGCAGTTCCAGAAAGCATCGACTACGGGACTGCCCGTCATGCAGCCGGTCTTCTTCGCCGACGTCAAAGACCCCGCTCTGCGCGCCGAGGAGAACGCCTTCCTCTGCGGCACCGACCTGCTGGTCATTCCGGACTGGTCTCAAGGCTGCGCTTTGCCCAAAGGAATGTGGAAGGCGATTTCGTTGGCCGAGGGCGATGATGGCAAGTTCCAGCCGGTGGTCAAGATCCGCCCCGGAGCCATTGTCCCCTTGGGCCCGGTCATGCAGTTCACAGGCGAAAAGCCGCTCGATCCGCTGAGCCTGTATGTCAGTCTCGACGAGCAGGGCGAGGCCGTTGGGAGGCTCTACGAGGACGCCGGAAACGGCTTCTCCTATCGCGAGGGAGACTACCGGCTGACGACCTTCAAAGCCAAGCTCGGAGACGATGGCAAAGTGGCGATGTCGGTGTTCTCTGTCGAGGGCCAGATGAAAAAGACGGCCCGGAACGTGCGGGTTGGTTTGGTCAAGGCGGACAAGCAGGTCATATGGAACGACTGGATCGAATGACGGATCGGACGCTTCGGTAGCCGCGGCTGGCTGTCGCGTGTGTTCGGCCATTCAGCGTTATTCAAAGGAGCGATGTCATGGGTAAAACACTGTTAGGAAGTACGGCGATCGTGACGGGCGCGAGTTCGGGAATCGGACGCGCGGTCGCGCTGACGCTGGCGCGGGAAGGCGCGGCTGTCGTTGTCAACGCCCGACGCAAAGAACGGCTGGACGAACTGGCTGCGGAGATCGCGCAGTCTGGGGGCAAGGTGTTGGCCGTGGCGGGCGATGCGGGCCAGCCCGGTGACATCGACGCGCTTCTGGAGCGCACGTTGGCGTGGGAGCCGGGCGGGCGCAAGCTCGATATCGTCGTGGCCAATGCGGGGCGCGGTTTGGCGGGCGGGCTGCTCGGCAGCGACGAGGCGCAGTGGCAGGAACTGTATCAGACCAACGTCCTCGGCACGGCGCACTTGCTGCGGCGGGCGGGCCTGCATCTGGCCCAGCAGAAGGGCGGCGACATCGTCGTCATCGGCTCGGTCGTGGGCCGCCACATTTCGCCCTTCAGCGGGTTTTACGGGTCGAGCAAGTTCGCGGTGGGCGCGCTTGCGGAAGCGCTGCGGCAGGAGATCTGCTCGAAGGGCGTGCGCGTGTCGACGGTCATGCCCGGCATCGTGGTCAGCGAGTTCCAGCAGGTGGCTGGCTACAACGCGGAAAACTTCGGCAAGAACATCGCGCACTTCGGCAAGCTGCTCGAACCGCAGGCCATCGCCGACGGCGTGGCGTGGCTGCTCGCCCTGCCGCCGCACGTCAACGTGAGCGAGCTGATGATCCGTCCCACGGGGCAGAACTACCCGTGACCGCGTGTAACGCTCCTGTCCGTTCGCGTGTACTCCGGTGTGTCACACGAAGTCGAACTGGGGGCGTTCTTATGTTGAAATTGTGCGTGTCAAACGTGTTGTTCGTGGCTGTTCTGTGCGCCGCTTCAGGTGTCCGTGCTGCGGAGACGGGTTACGATCCGCTGAAGGTTGATGAACCGTTCAAACCTGTGGCTCTGGATCTGACGGTTCATGATTCGGACCGCAAGAGGGACATCCCGGTGTGGGTTTATCTGCCGCAGGGGACAAACGCCGCGCCTGTGGTTGTGTTCAGCCACGGGCTGGGCGGGTCGCGCGAAAACAGCCCCTACCTCGGGCGTCACTGGGCGGCTCGCGGCTATGCGGCGGTCTTCGTGCAGCATCAGGGCAGCGACACGTCGGTGTGGAAAGACAAGCCCGTGGGGGAGCGCATGGACGACCTGCGTAAGGCGGCGAATGTGAAGAACTTTCTGTTGCGTGTGAAAGACATCCCGGCTGTGCTCGACCAGCTTGAAAAATGGGATAGGGAGAAAGGGAACTCTCTTGCGGGGCGCCTCGACCTGACGCGGGTTGGCATGACGGGCCACTCCTTCGGCGCGGTCACGACGCAGGCGGTGAGCGGTCAGTCGTTCGCGCGCGGGCTGGTGGATTACAAAGACAGCCGTATCAAGGCCGCCGTCGCGTTCAGCCCCAGCTCGCCCAAGGTGGGCAGCGCCAAACTTGCGTTCAGCGATGTCAAGATCCCGTGGATGCTGATGACGGGCACGAAAGACACGTCGTTCATCAACGACACGGATGTAGCGTCGCGGCTGTCCGTTTATCCGGCTCTGCCGCCAGGCGGCAAGTACGAGCTGGTGCTGGAAGGCGCGGAGCACTCGGCCTTCGGGGACCGCGCGTTACCCGGCGAACAGGGGAATCGCAATCCCAATCACCACCGTGTGATTCTGGCGTTGAGCACGGCCTTCTGGGACGCCTATCTGCGCGGCGACGCCGCAGCCAAAGCCTGGCTCGACGGAGACGGCGCGCGCGCTCTGCTTGAGCCGAAAGACCGCTGGCAAAAGAAGTAGGAGGCGCGGCTGAAGAGGCTCGCGGTTCACCGGTCGAGAGAAAGTTGCGGGCGAGGCTCTCCGCGGGAAGCCCTCTAAAACGAGAAGAGGACGTCGGGGAACATCTTCGGCGTGATGCCCGCCTGCTTGAGCACGTTCACATGTGGCCAGAACTCGCCGGCTTCGGCCAGGTCATGCGTGTCGGAGGCGAGCGCGATTTTGACGTCCTTGTCTGCGCAAAGGCGGATGAACTCGGGGTCGGGGCTGTTGGTGTGGAAATTCACCTCGGCGGCGACACCGCTGTCGGCCAGCAGTCCGGCAACGACGGGGAAGAGGTGGCGCGGCACTTCGAGCCGGTTGCGAGGGAAGAAGCGGAACGGGTGCGCAAGGACGTCGATGTCGTGATCGACCAGCCGTTCGACATCGCGGATGAAGAGCGCTTCCGCGTCCTTCTGCGATGTGACGCCGGGCACATAATCCTGAACGAAGTGCACGGCGCCGATCAGGATGTCCCAGTCAGCCTGGGCATCTTCGGGCGCGAGCAGCAGCTTGCCGTTGTCGTACAGGTCGACCTCGAGCCCGACCTTCACGAAGGGCGAGCGGATCTTTTCTGAGAAACGGCGGTAGGCCGCCATGCGGAAACGTTCGGGGGTGGCCCAGACCTCGGCGACGCAGGCGGGGTCGGACTGCCACCTGAACGCCATGGCGCACTTCTTTTCGAAGTAGAGCTGGAACGCGTGTTCGGTGATGCACAGGGTGGAGACGCCCAGCGCCTGCGACAGGGCGATGCACGAGGCGGTGTCCACGGTGGTGCCGCAGTAGGCGTGCTCGGTGTGGCAGTGCACGTCGACGATGTTGGGCACCTGCATGGCGAGGCTGAGCTCCTCGACTTCCACGCGGGTTCCGTTCAGCCGGATCAGGCTGAAGCGGAACGGGTGCTCGCAGAGCGCCGGGACGGTGTGGTAGAGCACGCCCTCGTGGGTGCGCGCCTTCTGTCCCTTGTGGAAGTGGCCGCTGAGCGAGAGAATGACTTGCGCCTTCTGGAACGAGTCGATGATCTCGGAAGCGTTCGTGGGCCGGTAAGGGTAGTGCGAGTCGATGGCGGGATAGATGGGGCAGTGCTGCAGGGCGACGAGCGGAAGGCCGGGGTGCGTTTCCGCGATCATCCGGGTCATCGCGATCGCCTCTTCCGAGCGGCTGGACTCGTGCGCCTCGTTGTAGCTGTCGTTGAAGACGATGAAGCCGTAACCGCCGAATTCGTGCAGGCCGGGCGCGGTGTTGAAGAACGAATTGAACGTCGCAGGCTCCGCGTCGTGGTTGCCGGGCAGGGCCAGCACAGGAACGCCGCTGCGCGTGAGCTCGCCGTGCAGCGTGATCAGGTCCAAATCCGCGTTGCGGTCTGTTCCGTTCTCGACCAGGTCGCCCAGAAGAACCGTCAGATCAGGCTTGATGCCCATGTGCGCCAAACGATGGAAAACTTTGTTGAGCAGCGTGCGCGCCAGCTCACCGCGCAGGGGCGGGTGCTGTGCGGTCTGTCGCGCCAGACCTGTGCAGTGCAGGTCGGAAATGGCCAGCAGAATCATGGAAGGTTCACTCATGCGTCGTACAGCTTTCAACGTGTGTTTTTTACAATCGCCAACAAGTCCAAAAAAGTCGCATTAGGGTAAGAGATGTTGTGTCTTGGGTCAACAGCAAATACGCGGAATAATCGCATTGAGACAACCCCCCGATTTTACTATCATAAAGACGATACTTTCCATCCGCCTCTTCAGAGCGTGGGCGTGGAGGCGTGCGCAGGGACAGCCGGCTTCGGCGCAAGTGAATGT
>CAYSXF010000176.1:0-7389 GCA_964434815.1 uncultured Lentisphaeraceae bacterium | reverse complement strand
GGGGCGATGAGGATGAAGACTCGGTTGGGAGGAGCGGCAGCAGCAGTTTGGGTGATAGGGACTTCAACGGATATATGACGGGGCTGCGCGTGTACACGGTCAACCCGTTCGTCAACCGGTGGCTGCGCATGCGCGGCGAGGCGTCTGCCCAGGCCAAGGAGGCGGTGTCGGAAGAAGTCAAGTACGCGGTTTTCTGTGAGGTGAAGTCGCTGTGCCTCGAGGCGGAGATGTTGCGCGAGGAGATCGGGCTGCTGGAGCAGATGGCCGGTTTGCGCGAACAAGTGCGGAACGCGCGCAACGAGGGGGCTGAGTCTGGGGTAGCCAATGCGCTGGAGCAGATTCGCGCGGAGACGTGGCTGGCGACGTTCCGGTCGGAGGTCAACGAGAAGCAGACCGCGCGGCGGCAGCTTGTCCGCCGCATCGCCGTCTTGGCGGGCGTGCCGGCGGAGCAGGTGCGCCTGCGCCCGCCGGATTTCAACCGGCAGGTGGATGCCGCGTATCTCAGCGTCGCGGTGTTGACCGATCTGGCGTTCCAGAGGCGGCCGGATCTTCAGCGGGCTGTGCATGAAAAAGAGGCTGCCGGACACGGCGTCAAGGCGGCGCGGGCCGGACAGATGCCGTGGTTCGAATATGTGGACGGTTCCTTCGGGGGGCAGATGTCTCATTCCTCGTCGACCGAGGAGGGCGCTTCCGGGGACGACCGGAAGCACCAGGATGAGTCTGATTGGCAGGCGCGCGTAGCGGTGACCTTGCCGGTCTTCAGTTGGCTGGGCGAAGAGGTGCGGCTGAACCGGGCGGAGTTGGCCGCTGCCGAGGAGCGCGTGCAAGGGCTTTACGACAGGATCCGCCAGGAGGTCGACGGCGTGCTGGAAGACTACCGGAGCGTTCGCGCCGAACGCGACCGGGTGGTCGCCGAAAACAAGCGCTTGCGCGACGCGCTGACGGCGCGGATCGACGCGCTGGCGAACGAGGCGACGGTGCGGCGCGAGGACGTCTTGGCGGCGCGCGAAGAGGTGCTTGGATATATGCGGGTCTGTATAAGAGCGGAGCGCGAGTGTCTGCGCCTGACGCAGTACTTGGAAACGGTGAGTGGTGGCTCGCTGGCTCCCGCACAGTAGGTTGCGAGGAGGTGTGGCATGACGGCAAGGAAGATGGTTGTGGCGGCTGCGGTCGCCCTGATGTGCCTGTGGGCGAGATCCGCACTGGTCATCAACGAGGTCTGCTACGACAATTCAAGCTTCGCCGATGAGAAGGGCGACAAGACTTCGGATTGGATCGAGATCTACAATTCGGGTACGTCTGCGACCAACGTCTACAACAGCGCGGTTGGCGACACCAAGGTCTATAGCGAGGCAAGCGGTGTCCGCCTGCCCAACTATTTTCTCGCGCCGGGCGGCTTTCTGATCGTCTATGCCAACCCGAACCTGCCCGAGTACACGGCGTGGACCAACGCACCCAATTTCGCCCTGATCGCATCCAACTCGGTCTGGCGTTATCTCGCGCCGTCGAGCGCGCCGGCCGCCGCGTGGCGAACCAACACGTTCAGCGACGCGTCGTGGGACTCCGGACTCTCGCCGCTGGGCTACAACGACCCCAAGCAAAATCTGGATTGCGCCACGGTGCTGGGCTACGGCGGCAACCCGTCTGCCCGCTATCCGACCGCCTATTTCCGCCGCGCGTTCATGGCCTACAAGCCATGGACGGTGACGGGCATGGTGATGACCGCCCGGCTCAACGACGGCGCGATCGTCTACCTCAATGGCCGAGAAGTGTTCAGACAGAACATGCCCGTCGGCGCGGTTGCTCACGACACGCTCGCCTCCGCCAGCCGGGATCCGACGCTCTGGACATCGGCCCTGCTCGCCACGAATGGTCTTATCCAGGGCACCAATGTGTTTGCTGTGGAGGTGCACCAAGCCTCTCTAGACAGCCCCGACCTGATCATGGACCTCAGCCTCACCGCTCTCGTCAACGAACAGGTTCCGATCATACATGGCCAATTCGGGCTTTCGAAAGTAGGCGAGAACGCCTACCTGTTCAAGCCGAACGATCCGGTCAATTATGTGCATAAATTCGCGGCCCCAGGCTACGAGATCGGCGAGAACAACTCGTACGGACTGGCGCTCGACGGCAACAAGTCGTCGAAACTAACGGTGTTTGCGAAGCCGACGCCGGGTCGGTCGAACGCGGCCACTGCCACCAAGTATCAGGAGACCTTGACCAACGAGAACCTCTCCTTCTCCGTCCCGCCCGGTGTATACGCCGCGAATCAGAATGTCGCGCTCCGCACGGCGACGGCGGGTCTGAAGGTCTACTATACGCTGGACGGCTCCGACCCGCGCGACAGCTCGACCTTCCTCTACAGCGGCGACTCCCTGGCGGTGAACAGCCTTCCCGCCGCCACATCCGGACTCGCCTGGATTCGCACGAGCCCGGTGGAGATCAGCAACAGCGTGCCCACCGCGGCGTGGATGCCGCCCGTCGGCGGCGTCAGCCAGGCCACGGTCGTGAGGGCGATCGCAGTCTCGCTCGACGGCAAGCAGTGCTCCCCCGAGACCTGGGGGTCCTACCTGATCGGCCCGACCTTCACGAACCTCACGCTGCCCGTCGTTTCCCTCATCGCCTATACCAACGACTTCTTCGGCTTCACCAACGGCATCTATGTCCCCGGCAAGGCCTACGCGGACTCGCCCGTGGGCTACGGCACCAACCGGTGGGGCAAGCCCTATGCCAACTACCACAAAGACAGCGACGACAACGAGAGCTGGGAGCGCCCGGTCCGGTTCGAGCTGTTTGAGCCGTCGCAGACCACCCCGGCGGTGGCCCAGTTGCTCGGCACCACCATGCACGGCGGCGGTACCCGCGCGCTCCCCGAGAAGACGCTCTACCTGATGGCCCGCCTGGCCGAATACGGCACGGACCGCGTCGACTACAAGCTCTTTCCGGATGAGGCGCCGACATCCTACAAGCGCTTCCTCCTGCGCAACAGCGGCAACGACTGGTACGGGCCGGACACCGGTGTGGCCACGATGATGAAGGACGCCGTCTTCCACCGCATCGTCAGAGGCCTGGACATCTCCGTCATGGCCTACCGCCCCACGGTCACCTACCTCAACGGCCAGTACTGGGGCATCCACAACCTGCGCGAAAGCTTCGACAAGCACTACCTCGCCACGCGCTACGGGGTCGATCCGGACAACTGCGACATCCTCATGCACGAGGAAGACCCGCTCAACTCGGCGAAGGTCGTCTTCACGCGCATCGACGGCAGCAAGAGCGCCGACGACGACTACGCGGCCCTGATGGGCTGGGTCTCGTCAAACGCGCTCAGCGTCGCCGCGAACTACCAGCAGTTGCAGGCGCAAGTCGACGTGACCAACCTCGCCGACTACGTCGTGGCCGAGACCTTCTACGCCAACACCGACTGGCCCATCAACAACTGCGACTTCTGGCGGACGCACACCAACCAAGTCGCGACCTGCGGCCAGTACGGCGACATGCGCTGGCGCTGGATGCTGTACGACGTCGACGTGGCGGGCGAACAGGGCGGTAACTTCGACATGTTCGATTACCTCTCAGACAAGGACATGACGGACGTCCGCGAGCCCGGCTTCCTGATCAATAAGCTCTGGAAGAACCCGGGCTACCGCAACTACTTCGTCACGCGGTACGCCAACCTGTTGAACACCACCTTCCGGCCCGAGCGCACGGGCGCCCTCATCTCGCTAGCTGCCCAGGCTATCGCGCCGGAGATGGAGACGCACTTCCGGCGCTGGGGCCGCACCTTCACGCGCGACCAGTGGCAGGAAACGGTCAACACCGCCCTCATCCAGTTCGCTGCCACGCGGTACTCGGTTCTGTGGGGCCACCTCAACAAGCACTTCAACCTCGGCGGCACCGGCACGCTGACGGTGCGCAACAGTGACCTCGGCGGAACCGGCGGACATTTCGTCGTCAACGGCATCCCGATCGAAACCGCCACCGACGGCGTCACCAACCGCGCGTCCTGGTCCGGAACCTTCTTCTGTAGCCTGGCAGCGACCGTGCAGGCTGTGCCCGATTCCGGCTACGTGTTCGCCGGCTGGGAAGGCCTCGCCGGTGCGGGTGCGACGCTCAGCGTTTTTGTGACGGCCGACCCGCAGACGCGCGTGGCCCGCTTTCTGCCCGAAGGCTCGCTCGGGTGCACGGTGACCTTTGACGCCGGGGCGGGCACGGTCAGTCCGACGAATAAGTACGTGGCTGTGGGTGCCGCCTATGGCATGTTGCCGGTGCCCGCGTGCACCGGGCACACGTTCGGCGGCTGGTGGACGGGCGCGAACGGCGCGGGCGCGCAAGTCACCGAAGCTACGACGGTAACGGTGGGGGCTGATCATACGCTGTTTGCGAAGTGGGCGCTCGCCGCCTACACGGTGACGCTCGATGCCCAGGGCGGGGCGGTGACTCCCGCGAGCACGAGCGTGACTTTCAGTTCGACTTACGGTGCGCTGCCGGTGCCCACGCGCAGCGGGTACACGTTCGGCGGGTGGTGGACGGCGGCGGGCGGCGCGGGCGCGCAAGTCACGGACGCGACGACCGTGGACATCACCGCAGACCAGACGCTGTACTCGAAATGGACGGCCAACAGCTATACGGTGACCTTCGACGCTCAAGGCGGCACTGTGGATCCTGCCAGCAGGAGTGTGACCTTCGGTTCCATTTACGGCGACAGGCCGAAGCCTGTACGCGACGGGTACACCTTCAGTGGCTGGTGGACGGCTGCGGGTGGCGCGGGCGAAATGGTCGCTGATACGAACATAGTGGTCATCGCTTCGGATCACACCCTCTACGCGGCGTGGACAGGTAAGCGCTATTGGGTGATCTTCCGTGGGCAGGGCGGACAGGTGTACAACGGAGATGATAAGGCTGTCACCTTTGGCTCCCCCTACGGCGCCCTGCCGACGGCGACGCGCGACGGGTACACCTTCGATGGCTGGTGGACGGGCGCGGACAGCACGGGCACGCAGGTCACAGGCACAACGATCGTAGCGAGGGCTTTCGATGATATACTTTTCGCGGGTTGGGTCGCGGTGGAGACAGGTTCGGCCGTTCGCACGGTCACGGGCACGCACATTGTCCTGACCGTTATTCCGGCCCTCAGCAACGCGGCCTGGTCCTGCACGGAAGCCTTCCCTGCCAAACTTACGCCGCTGGGCGTCAAGGGCGGCAATGCCGCATGGCACACGGATACCCGCACGCTGACGTGGAGCGGCACTGGAGCGGCGGTTGCAACGCTGAGGTACAGCCTGGTCGGCAGCGCCGGCAACTACACCTTGTCGGGAGCGGCCGTCTTCGACGACGCGGCCGTCTCAATCGGCGGCGACAGCAACGTGACCATCGACGCGGCGGCAGCGATCCCCGGCTGGCGCTACCCGCGCGCTGACCGCGCCGGCACCGCCTGCGCGTCCGAGAGCACGACCGTGCCCGTGACCGCAAGCCTCGTCGCAGTCTCCTTTGTGACGAATGTGACGGGCGATGTTCTGACCGGCGATGTGGACGGCGACGGGGCGCTCGAGCTGCTCACGATCGACCGCGGCGGCTCTCTGTGGTGCTATGACGGAAAGAACCAAAGCGCCACCTGCTTTGGGTGGAGTTTGTATTGGGAAGAGGGGAAGGGCTTCGTCTCAATGCTAGAAGACGTGGACGGCGACGGAATTCTCGACATTGGCCTGGGCGGCAGCGACGGGGCCGATTTCTCCGCTAGCTTTTTGAATGGTCAGGGCGCGCAGCTCAAGAAGTTTGTTGGCCAGCACGGCAGCGGCACGGGTGCCACCATCGCGCCCATCGGCTTCACCGGATCCACCTTGCTGATGGGCTACAACGCGACGATCACCAATGCGCTGCCGCGCGGTGTGGCCTGCTTCGATTATCTCTCTGGCACGGAACTTTGGTATGACCAGTTCGGGCCGACCAACGGGAACGTCTTTTCGGTGGCCGACGCGGACGGCGATGGCGCGCTCGACGTCACCATGCGCTCCGCCACCGTCAACAAGGGCATCTCTGGCAGCGGCACCACCGACGGCGACATGTATCTCGTCTCCGTCAGCGAGTCGGGCGGCGTCAGCCTCGCCCGGAAGTACGCCGCCCCGAGCGACGGCGTCGCGGACCATGTGTTCGCCGACCTGGACGGAGACGGCGTGTGCGAAATTCTCGGTTTCGAGAGTCACAATGCGTCCGCCAACAAGGGCACCTCGCGCATCCTCGCCTATGCCGCCGACGGCACCGTGAAGGCCTCGTTCAGCGGTCCCGCCAACGCCGGCTGGACGTATGCGGTCGGAAATTTGGCCGGCGACAGCAATCCGGAAATCGTCGCGACGTCGACGTCCGGCGAGACGACCTACCTGCTCGACAGCTCGTTGAACAAGCTTCTGACGAAGAGCGGCGTCGGCTATGTGAAGCTCCTCTGCGACCTCGACGGCGACGGCGTGCCGGACATCGTTACGCAGAACGACAAAGGCCTGCTGCGCGTGCTGGACGCGCGCCTGAACGTCGTGGCCACTGCGCAGGCCGGCAGTAAGCAGGGGACTGTCATCGCCAGCGACATCAACGGCGACGGCGTGGTCGAAATCCTCTGCCGCTCCGACAGACTCTACACCTTCGCGTTCCGCAAGCTGGCGCTGCCGCGCGTGAACACGTTCGCCCTCGACGCGGGCAAGACCTCGACGGCCGACCGCGTCGTCACGCTCAACAACACCTGCTCTAATTCGCCGACTTACTACATGGCCAGCGAATCGCCGACGTTCGACGGTGCGGTCTGGCTTTACTACGCGGCGGCCCCGCTGTTCACGCTGTCGGACGGCGTCGGCGACAAGACGGTCTATTTCAAGGTCAAGAATGCGGCGGGCGAGTCGGCGGCGGTCAGCGACACGATCGGCCAGCCGCAGGCGAAGCCGACGCTGACGAGTTTCGCCCTTAACGCGGGTGCGGTCGGCACGAAGGGGCGGACGGTCACGCTCGACAACGCCTGCACCGGTGTGCCGCTCGAGTATCAGGCGAGCACGAACGCGGCGTTCAGCGGAGCATCGTGGTTGCCGTACAGCCTCGCGCCGACGTTCGTGCTGCCCGCTGGCAAAGGCATGAAGACGGTGTATTTCCGCGTGCAAAACAGCCTCGGCATGTCGGTGGCTAAGAGCGACACCATCACGCTGGACGAAACCGCGGCGCAGGTCACGGTTGTCGCCAGCCCCGCGGCAGGCGGCACGGTGACACCGTCGAGCGGGTTGCTGGTCGCTGGCAAGAGCTTGTCCGTGACAGCAAAAGCGGCGACGGGATGGGTCCTCACAGGCTGGGAAAACGGGGCGCTGGCCTCGACGCGGGAGGTGACGCTGGCGGACGAGCTGAGCAACAACGGAT
>CAYSXF010000175.1:0-7392 GCA_964434815.1 uncultured Lentisphaeraceae bacterium | reverse complement strand
AGAACTCGATCCGCTTCTCGTCTGTGTTGATCTCCGCCGGATCTTCGAGCGACTTCTCCAGCCCCGACGCGAACGGCGTCTGTAGGATCGCCATTCCGCCGGGTTTGAGCACGCGGAAAATCTCGCGTAGCGCCTTCGCGTCATCCGGCACATGCTCCAGCACATGGTTGCAGAAGACCCAGTCGAACGACGCCTCCGGATACGGGATGCCGGTCACGTCCATCTTCTCAATGCCGTCGCGTGCGGGCACGAGATCGCCTTTGACATAGCGGGCGGGCTTGCACGCCTCGATGCGCACCGACAGCCGTTTCTCAGGCGCGAAATGCAGCACCGACGCATTCGTCAGCTTGTTCCAGAAATCCAGTTTCTCGAAGAACAGAATCAGGTGCCGCTCGCGGTCGTGACTGCGGCAGAACGGACACCAGAAATTGTCGAAGTCGCTCCCGGTCCACTTCACGTTATGCAGATAGGCGGAGAACGCCTCCCAGCCACCGCGAAACTTCGAGAAGCGGAAAAAGGTTTTGCCGCACACGCAGCAGGCGTGCCTATTTCCCAATCCATTCAGCGCCAGCCGGAGCTTGCGCACGAACCCGATATTGTCCTGCGTCGGTTGATACACCATACATCCCCCATACTCCACATTATTTAAAACTACGAAACACGCGAAAGACGCGAAAGGGATTGATTAACAAAACGCTCATGTTCAATTTTAGGGTAATGCCCAAAGTTGATTAAGAGACCCATTTCTTTATAGACCTCAAAGCAAGCACCTATAATCGCGTAGCTTTCATCTTTAAACCCAATATCCGTTTCCATTTTTCGCGCCTTTCGCGTATTTCGTAGTTTCTACTCACCGCAACCAATGTGCGCTTCGCCGGAGTAGACCGGCACAACCCCTTGTTCCGTATGCAACCGCAGCGCGCCGTCCGGCAGAATGCCGTCCCCGATCCCTTGGACGCGCCGTCCGCCCTGCTCCAGCGTGACCTTCATCCCACGCAGTGCGTCGCGCGCACCCACCGCGTCCAGCAGCGGCTCGAACCCCTCCGCGCACCATCTCGCATACAGCGGCTCGAACCGGTTGAGGATCGCCGCCAGCACCGCGGCCCGCGAAAAGCGCCGGCCGGTCTCGATGCGCAGCGAGGTCGCCCGGCCCCGCAGTTCCTCCGGCAACTCTGCGCGAGTCAGGTTCACATTCACGCCGATCCCGGGAATGATGTGCCGCACGCAGTCCGTCTCCGCCTGCATCTCGCACAAGATACCGCACACCTTCTTACCGCCGATCAGAATGTCGTTCGGCCACTTAATCATCGGCTGCGTCTCGGGCGCAAGTTGCGCCAGCGCCTCGGCCACAGCGAGTCCGGCGACCAGCGGCAACGACGACGCCTGTCCCGGTTCCACAGCCGGCCGCAGCAGCATTGAGAAATAGAGGCTCACTCCGGGCGGCGAGTGCCAGAGACGGGTCATGCGCCCGCGGCCTGCAGTCTGCGTGCCCGCCGTCACCACCACGCCCTCTTCCGCGCCCGCATCCGCCAGCGCCGCCACATCGCGGTTAGTCGATCCCGTCTCGGCGACGTACCGGCAGTCGCGCCCGATTCGCCGCGTGGTCAGCAGAGGCGACACCTCGGCCGCATGCGGCGTGTCGGGTGCGGTCACGAGCCGGTAGCCGCGGCGCGAGCAGGCTTCGATCATGTAGCCTCCCGCGCGCAAGGTTTCGATCTGCTTCCAGACTGCGGCGCGCGAAACCCCCAGACGCTCGCAGATCGCGCGGCTGGAAACCTCGCCGCCTTTCGCCGCTCGCAGCGCCTCAACAATCTGTTCCGCAGCGTTCACAGATACGGATTGCTCCGCTTCTCGACGCCGATGGTCGTTTGCGGCCCGTGACCGCAGATCACGCGCGTGTCGTCCGGCAGCGTTTTCAGCCGCTGCAGCGACGCCTCCATCTGGCCCTGGCTGCCGCCCGGAAAATCCGTGCGTCCGATCGAGCCGGCGAAGAGCGTGTCGCCCGCCACCAGCAGCTTCTCACCTTCGAAATAAAGGCACCACCCACCCGGCGTGTGCCCCGGCGTGTGGATGAGCTTCGCCGTGAGGCCGCCGCACGCGAGCGTATCGCCGTCCGCCTTGTCGGTCTTCAGCGTCGCGGGCCGAATGGTCGGACGGTAGGGCCCCATGGCGTTCAGCGGCGAGAAGGCGAACGCGGCGTCTTCTTTGTGCATATAGACCGGTACAGGAAACTGCGCCAGCACTTCGTTGACGGCGGAAACGTGGTCGAAGTGGCCATGCGTCAGCACAACCACGCCCGCCTTCAACCCGCGCTTCTTCATGAATCCGAGGATGTCCGCACCGTCGGCACCGGGATCGATGACCCACGCCTGCGCCGGATCTTCCCACAGGATCGAACAGTTGGCCTCATAAGGCCCGATCGGCAGCACTTCGTAATTCATGCCGGGTAGCATAAACAACGCGCCCGCCACCGAAAAGCCAAATCGCTCGCGAAGCGGGGATTATAGCTCGGGTTTCGGCACGCTGCCCGCAGCCGCGTCGCGGAAGGCCCACATGCGCCGCACGATGGGGTCGCCGGGCAAGCCGTTCTTCAGAATCTCGTTGCGGATTTCGATCTGCCGGGCCGGCACGGCCAAGGAGTATTCGTCGTTCAGCCGCAGGAGCGTCGTGCGCACGCGCTTCAGTTCGGCAGCCACCCACTCTTCGGGCCGCGTGCTTTTGATCTGCGCCTGTCCCGCAGCCGTGGTGAGCCGCGCGACAATGCCGCCCGCGATCAGCCCTGCGCGCCCGGAATCGGACTCCGCTTTGGTGACCATCACTTTCACAAGGCTGTCGCGCCGGGCGAGAATGGCATCGAGACGCGTCATCTGCGCCTGCAATTTGCTGCCTGCCAGCCACTGGTTGTCCGGCTGGCGTACGAACGCCTGGAACGCCTCAATCTTCTGGACGGCTTCCCGCGCCCGAGTCAAGGCCGAGACGAACGGTAAATCGGCGACCGCTGCGGGGTCGGTCGGCTCCGGAAAAGCGCTCAGATACGTGTAAAACTCTTCGACGCCGAGGAGCTGGTCATACGCGCCGACCGGCTCTTTACGGCTGCGCTTCAACAGCGGGTGCTCCAGCGAATCGCACGCCAGCACCGCGGTGACCAAGGCCGCGTCACCGAATGAACGGAAGCTATCCGGAAGATCGCCCTCGCGCCCAACGCGCTTCTCGACTTCGGAGAACAGAACCATGAGCTGTCCGGCTTTGACCCTGATGTCGGCATGTTTCTTCTCCAGGATTTGTCGGGCGTGCGAGACACGCGGATCGAGCGAGCATGCGTCGACTGAAGGCAGTGCGATGTCCGTTGCCAGCGCTTGCTTCATCTCCAGCTCGCGCACCTGCTGCGCAGCGGCACTGAGCAGGCCGGAACTCGCGGCCAGTGCCCGAACAGCAGGCTCCAAGATCTGCGCCCTGCGTTTGAGGCTGCTTTCCTTACTGTCGCGCGCCTTTTCGAGAACCCGAGCCATTTCACCGTAAGGCGGCGCATCTTGGCTCAGCAGATCCAGCGCCTGTTCGAGCTTGCGGCTCTCGCCGAGCAGCGCCGCCTGCCGGGTCGAGGTCTTCTCCAACTCCGTCTTAAGCGGCACGAGGTAGGGCGGCACCTTATCGGCCAGATGCGCCAGCGCTTTCTCCACGCCGGAGTGCTCTTCGGTGAGTTCATCGAAGCCGATGTCCTCGCGGCCGATGGAGGCATCGGCCCTCAAATAGGCGTCGAGCATCAACTTGGCGTTAACCATGTTCTCTTTTTCAGCGGTGGCCTTCGCGTTCCACTCCCACGCGTCTTTCTTGCTGTCCTGCAGCATGCCCAAATCGCGGGAGACCTGTGTCCACTTGCCCTTCGCGAGCGACTCCTGCGCGCGCGACCAGACCGTCACCGTGTTCTGCCACACGCCTAGCAGACGGCGCAGCTCCTCGATGGCCACCTGATTTGATGCGGCGTGCCGTGCGGTCGCAGCCTTCTCGACCACCTCCGCCGCGCCATTGAAGTCCTCCGCTGCCGCAAGCCTGCGCGTTTCGCGAATATAGGATTCCGCCGAGGGGCGCACATGCTGATAAGCGGAATAAACGCTGAGGCCGGCCACCAAGGTTGCGGCCAGAATGCCGATCCGCAGCCACGCCTGCTTGTTCGAATGCTTGACCGCGCCGTCGTGAAACTCGACCTCGAGGTGCGAAAAGGAGATCCGGTCGCCGTCTTTGAGCAGTCGCTCCTTGTCGTCGCGCAGCGGCAGGCCGTTCACCGACGTGCCGTTCTTGCTGCCGAGGTCGCGCACCCAACAGCTCCCGTCCTCCTTGATGAGAATATCCGCGTGGTGCCGCGAGACCAGCATGTCTAAGAAGAACAGATTCGATGCTGGATCCGACCCCACCGTAAACACGGGCGGGATCAACTGCTTTCTCTGTCCGCGGCCCTTGCCCGAAAGGATCTGCAGTTCGGAAAAGACCTTGCTGTCGCCCCCCCGCTCCTGCTCGACGCACAGCACACAGTTGCCGACGCTGATCTTGTCGCCCACCGCCAGTTTCTTCTTGGCGAGCTTCTTGCCATTGTGGAAGGAGCCATTGGTGCTTTCGAGATCCTTGAACCAAACCGATTTCCCTTTGAGAAAAAGGGCGGCGTGGCGAGAACTGGAGACCGTATCCTCCTTCGGCACGGGCCAGGCGCAACTGTGGCTGCGCCCGATCACAATCTCGGCAGAGACTGCGTTGGAGCTGATTTCGTGAACGATGCGTCCGTTATGTTCCAGTCTTATAAGCATGGCGATCAGGGCTCCACCTTCCATTTGCGCACGTCGAAATAGCGCTGGTCTTCCATATCCGAGAAAACCGCCTTCGTGAATTCGGCGGTCTTGGCCGCCTTCTGCAAGTTGTTCTGCATACGCGCGGCGTTGAACGCCAGCTTCTGGCTGTTGAACCACAGGGTCTGGCGCTCGCGCAGTTTGACGAGCAGGCGCAGCGCTTCGGCCTCGGTCTCCTTGTGGCCGTTGAGGACGGACTGGGTGAGCAAGCTGTTCAGCAGCCCGCCGATGGCCACCCATGTGGCAGGCGCCATGCGCTCGATGTCGGCCCGCACTTGCGTCAGCACCTCGTCCTCGGCGAGCTTGGCGCCGGCCAACACGCCCTCCCAGTAGGAGTACTCGAACTCGTCCGACGGGTGGAGCAGGTTGTCTGAAAGCATCCGCTCGGCCCGCACGCGCTCCGCGGCGGGAACCTCGGCCCGCACCACAATGCGGCGGGTACCATCACGCACAACGCTGGCCACGCCGAACCACGAACCGTCCCCGTCGCGCAGATAGGTCACGCGCGTGAACGGCACGCCGTTTCTCTTCCCGAAGAAGGACGTCGAGGGCGAAGGCTTGTCGAAGTTCCAGCTTCCTCCGCTGGCAGACGCCTGCTGGATCCAATCCTGCACGAACTCCGCACGGCTCATCGTAACGAAGCGGGTCTCCTTCGACTCCTGCACGAGTATGCGCATCGGGACATCGAGATTCCGGGCGATCCATCCTTCCAAAACCACGCCACCCTCGATGGTCTTTTTCTTGAAGGTGTTGTTGCCGGGATAGCAGAAATTGTAACCGCCGTCTTTGCTGCCTCCGCTGGGCCCTGGCTCCACAGCGTCGACGAAATCGCCGTTGGCGTCCAGCGTCCATTCGATCTCATTCTCCGGAGGAGGCGTGCGGGGGCGGAAGATCAACGTAAGGATCACCACGGGGACCAGGACCGAAAGGCCGATGGTTGTCCGGCGGCGCAGCCGCTTTTGTTCGCTCAGCCGAAGAAGATCGATTTCCTCGGGTGAGGCCGCACGGGTCTGCATGGCACGCGTCGCGCCTTCGGTGGCACCCTCTTCCTGCCCGTACGAGGGCCGAGACAGTGCGCTGGTCAGTTCCGAAGCGTCCGCGGCACCCAGCGCGGCAACGGCCCGCGTCGCGCCCACTTCCGACACAGCCCGCGTCGCGGCATCCGCCGGCAAGACCCCGGTCAGCCCCTCTTGCTTGGTCCGCGCGGTGTCCGAAACCTTTTCGGCCGCGCGCGGCTTTGCTTCAGCCGCCGGACGGCCTTCGCCGCCACCCGTGGGCGCGTCATCGCCGTCCGTCTGCTTGAACAGCAGCACGGTCACCTTGCCCACTCCGATCCGCTGTCCCGACGCGAGCGTCACGGCGCCGGCGACGGGCGCCTCGTTGACCCGCGTTCCGAACTGGCCGAGATTCTCCAGACTCGCAACGCCGTTTGCGACCCGTATCCGGATATGCAGTCCCGAAACGTCCTGAGACAGGAGCCTGAACGTGGCCGAGTGCGAGCGGCCCAGCGTGGACTCACCGGGTTTCAGCTCAAAAACGGCACCAGCGGGCTCACCTTTTTCGACGGTTAAGCTGAGCATGACTGACGATCTCCTCAATGCTTGAAGTATTGGCCCATTCCCGAATTCGATGCGCGGATCATGATCGGGACAAAGATGACGATAAAAACGGACGGCAGAATGAAGAGCGCGGTCGGGATCAGCATGAGCGACGGCGCGCGTGCGGCCTGGCGCTCCGCCCGCTGAAACCGGCGGCGGCGGATCTCCTCCGCCTGGATCTTCAACGTGGAGGAAATGCTGGCCCCCATTTCGCTGCTCTGGATGACGGAGGTCACCAGCGATCGGAATTCATCGAGCTGGATGCGGTCAGCCATCGCCTTCAGGGCCTCGACCCGCGACTTGCCCAGCTCCACCTGCCGAAGCGTCACGCCGAACTCGTCGCGCAGCGGCCCGTGCGGCCCATCGCGAACCAGATTGCGCAAAGCCGCGCCGAAGTCCTGCCCTGCCTCCATCGCCACCGTAATGAGGTCGATCGCATACGGCATGCCCTTGGACATCTGATCCTTGCGCTGAACCGCGACGCGGGCAACCCATGACACCGGATAGTGCCAGGCGAGCAGTGCGAAAAAGAGACCGGCCAGCAGCGCATAAGCCCAGTTCAGGCTGATGATGAAGGTCATGATCAAACAGACCGCGCCCAGCACCGCGCCCGCAAAACCCTGCAGGCCGCGGATTTCGGCCACCTCCAGCGGCAAGGCCGCGGCGATCAGATCGTTTCGGATGCGCAGCGCCTGCAGCGCAAACTTGTGATCGGCCCACGGTCCGACCATCTTGCCTACGACGCCGATTTCGCTGTAGAACACGCGGAAAACAAACGGCTTTGCTCCCGTCAGCGTTTCATTCTCTTTGCGGATTACCGCATGGATACCCGCGATCAGAAAGAAAACGGCCAGAAACACGAGCATCTGTACGATTATCACATCCATGGCAAACTCCACATTTTGTAGGGGCGACCGTCCGTTCGCCCCTACACGTCAATCGTCACGATCCCGTTGATG
>CAYSXF010000174.1:0-7435 GCA_964434815.1 uncultured Lentisphaeraceae bacterium | reverse complement strand
TGTTAGGTCCTATCCGTTGAGTAATGCCGCTTCTACTTCGGATATCAACAGCGGCAAATGGCCGGATACAATACCCCATACGATCGCATCATCAATGGAATCGTAACCATGCGTCAGGCGATTTCGGAATCCGACAATAGAACCTGAATGCGCAATTGAATCAAAGACCGTCTCCTCGTCATCGCGGATTCGTTTCAGCGACTCGCCGACAATCTCAAATTCCCGTTCAATGGCGCGTCGGAACAAGCGGTCTTTCTGATAATCGTCAAACGTACGTGTTGCGCATGTCGTCTGTATGAAAAGGCAGGAATCCAGAACATCGGCCAGATTAGAGCGTGTCGTCCGATTCATAAACCAACAACCTTGTCTGCTCTACCGTGTTTCTGAAGCCAGCAGATTTCAGGCCTTCCACAGTCAGCAAATCCACCGGACGTTTAAAAACCGATTGAAGCGCCCCCTCGAGTCCCAGAAAGCGCTCGGCATAACTCGCAGTCGGCGCCCGATCTTTAAATTGCGCAAGAAAATCTACGTCACTGCTGGTTGAATCAAAATCGCCGTTGACGACAGACCCGAAAACATACAGTTTGGCCACGCGATAGCGCTCACAAAGCGAGGATAATTCACGCTTGTGTGGTTCGATGATCGTGTTTACTGAATAGGTCATAACGCCATTGAGTTTAAACCCTCTACCGGTGCATTTCAACAAGCAAAATAGAGGATGATTGTTTCATTCTGTCGCCCACCCAACAAAAATTCGCCCGCCAATCGAAAACTCGGAAAGAGCGCGGTTTTACGATCTCGATTCATGTTTGTCAGAATTCTAGTTTTCCGCATGAAAAACCGTCAAGCGTGTTCATATGTTTTTATGCTGAGTGGTATTACGACCGTCGCCCGTCGCTCCAGAAGCTACGTGTCACAAGCCTAGCACGCTTTCCAGCCAGCTTCGTGTCAGAACCGTTTCCCGCTTCACATCCGCCGTCTGCCCCTTCCAAACCAAACCTGAATCGCCGAACCCGTGGTACACGCGCACCTGTCGCGACCGCTGGAGCGGCCGGCCGTCCAAGCTCTGGAGCGTAAACAGCGGCGCGCGGCCGTAATTGCGGCCGTTGAACCGCTTCGCCGCGAACGCGAGGAACCCGGGCGCCTCGGCGATGAAGCCGTTGGGCGGCAACACCACGTCGCCCCAGCGCGCCGTGCGCAGCGTGTAGTCGGCAGACCCGAAGTTCGCGACGGCCCAGATGGTCCCGTCGCCGAACACGGAGCGGCGGACCGAGCGGTCCGGCGTGAGCCACTCATACTCCGCGAGCGGCATCTGCGAGGTGAGCCGGTTCAGCGGCGAAAGCACCTCGTGGGTGTTCTTGATGAAGCGGTCCAGCGGATGCAGCCCCTCGGCCCAGCCGTTGTCGGCGCCCATGAAAAAGCCTTCCGCCGCGTCCGCCAGCACCGGAACAGCTTCCTCAAAAGCGACCCCGTCCGGCTTGATGTGCAGGCGGCCGACCACGCAGCGGCGCTCGCCGTCGTCCGGCCCGTCCAGCTTGGCCCGCACGTCCTCTTTGGGCTTGAAAAGTCCCACGCGGATGTCCACCGGACCGGGCTTGAGCTGCGACGGCACAGTCACCTCGAACGGCCCGGCCACCACCTCGCCCGCCTGCCACCTCTCAGCGGGCGGCTGCGGCGCATAGTCGCTCTGAAAGAGGATCCTGCCGTTGGGATTGGTGAAATGAACCATCGCATGCCAGTCGCCCGGCAGCGCCTTCTCCACCTTCCACCGGTAGCTGATGCGGAACGTGCGCGCGCCGGTCGACTCGAACGTCGCGACGCTCGGCCGCGCGTGGAATGTCGCCTCGCCCGCCGTGTTATGCCAGTAGAGACCGGGCGGGAACTGGTGGTAGTTCAGCGGACGGCCATCCAGCAGGTGGCTCAGCACGTAGGCGGTGGCCTTCTCCGGCCGATAGCCATATTTTCCGTAGATCTGAATGCAGTCGTGATAGATCATCTCGAAGACCGGCACCTGCATCGCGCCCAACTGGTCCAGGAGCTCAGCGTTGTGGTAGAGCCCGCCGCTCACGCCGGAGAGCCCTTCAAAGAAATCGGAGCACGGTATGGCCCATTCGCGGCCGCACTCGGAACCGAAAATGCCGAACTGGCTTCGCGCATACGCTGAGAGTTCAGCCTTCCAATGCAGATCATCGGCCCGCGTCAGCGGATGGTCTGGCGCGAAGCACTCCTGAAGTCCGACGGCGAACGTCGTGTCGATGAAGTAGGCGCCTGGCGCGACCGCGCGCGCGACTTCCGGCAGATTCTGCGGACGCCGTGCAAGCTCCAGCGCCTTGGGGGAACAGGTCAGATAGGCCCGCCCGCCCAGCCAGCGTCCTCCCTTACGTACCTTGCCCTCGCGGTCCCGCATGAGCCACTGCTCGCCCCACGACGGCGCGTCGCGGTACATGTCCTGATAATTGTCGTGCAGGCCAAGCGTGTATCCGAGCCGCTCCACGCGGCGCGCGCAGTCGGCCAAGCCCGCGTTGCCGCCGCACTCGGGCGCGGCCGGCATGATGTCCGGATGACGGCAGTCGTAGCCGCCGCCGGTCCAGCCGCCCAGAACGAACAGCACGCGGTCGAGCGCCAGATCCTTCTTGAGGTGCTCGGCGATCTGCGCCGCCTGATCGAAGGTCCACTCGACGCGCACCGACTCCTCCGCCGTGCTCTCCTCGTTCATGCGGCGGTTCAGGCAGGTCCATAGCTTCACGTTCGACGCGCCGAACAGCGCCTCGCGCCGCGGCAGCTCGCGGAGCTTGTCCGCCCACGTGACGAGGTAGCCCTTCGACTTCGCCTCCGCGCGGTACGCCCGCGCCACGTCCCCGTACGTGGCCTTGCCCAGCAAGCGGATGCGCAGCGCCGTCTCGTGCGGCGAGAGATCCATGCTGGGCAGCAGCACCTGCCTGGCCCCCGGCACGGGACACGCGTTCGTCACGCTCTGGAGCTGGAAGGCCGAGTCGGCGTCGTGCCACGAGAGCAGCGCCGCAGAGCCGGCCTTGAAAAGACCGACCATTTCGGCGTGGCAGCCCTCATATTCCGATGTGCGGAACTCATGTTGGAACGCCTTGCCGTTGTCGGACGGAATCAGCAGTCCCAGCCGCACCGGAATGAGCACGCCGCCACGGTCGGCATCGGTGATCCACAGCGCGTCGTCCAGCAGCCGGAGCCGCTTCAGTCCAGGCACCGCGCCAGCCGCCGAGATTTGCAGCGTCTCGCCGTCCGCCAACAGCTCGAACCGCACGGTGAGCACCGCGCCGCCTGAGTCAGCCAGCGCGTGCGAAAACACCAGTGCGCCGCCTTGCGCGGAGGCCGACTGAAAGTGATCAAGCGCGACCGTGCGCTCGCCCTTGTCCTGCACGAGCGTGACCGTGCCTAAGCGGGATTGTTTGGGGCTACTAGCCCACGAGACGCCCGTCCGCTTGTCAGTCAGGGTATAGGCACCGTTCTGCGGCGAGACGCCAAACCGTACGTTGGCGGACTCCAGCGTCAGCGCGTTTTCAGCAGCCGCCGCGACCCCTGCGCAAACAACCGCCAGCCACCCCGCGACAAGCCGCGAGATCACGGGGCGTTCCCCTTCGCCTGCCGCACGGCGCCGACAATGGCGTCAGCGATGGCCTGCATGCCTTGGTCGCCCGGATGATTGGCGACGCCGTCAAACTTGAAGGAACGCTCCGAACGCGCGAAGTTCTTCTTGTCCTTGCAGAGCGCGCTGATGTCCACGAACACGCCGCCGACCTCGGCGCAGGCCTGCTTGAGCGCGCCGTCTTTCGCCGCGTTCGCCCAGAAGCTACTCCGCACGACGATCAGGGGCTTGCGATCAGCCTTGATGCCGTTCAGCATCTTGACGACGCTGCCTTTGAACTGCGCTTTCGCGGCCTCCGTCGCGAGGTTCGGCACGTTCTCGCCGATGCAGAGAACGATCAGGTCCGCGTCGAACGCGACGGCATCCGACAGTTGCGCCAGCACATCGTTGGTGGCGGCGTATTGCCTCTCGAAAGTCGCGATATTCTTGACCAGCGTCGCAGGCGCGGCCCCATCCTTTTTCGCCAGGCCCTTTGTCACGAGGTGCACATAGTCCTTGTCCAGGGCGCTGGCCGCCATGCCCCAGTTGCCAGACCAGTCGACCTTTTTCGACGGCCCGTGCAGCGTGATGCTGTTGCCAAGAAACAGGATCTTCTGAACCTCCGCCGCCTGCGCGATTCCCGCGCACAGGAGCGCCAATGCCACGATTGCCGTTTTTTTCATTTCTCGACTCCTTCGATTTCTTCGAATTCTTCGGTTTCATCGACCTCTTCGCTACACCTTCAGCTCATACCCTTTGCGGTACACCGGCGTGACCATCTCGTTCGCGGCGTCGCAGTTCTTGAAGCGCATCGCGTCGCAGTCCCATTCCAGCTTCACGCCGGGGTGGCGCACCGCGACCGCGCCGAGCGCCGCGTTCTCGGCGACATAGCCGGCGGTCTCGAACGGATTGCCGGACTTGCGCCCGATCTTGATGGCCGTCACGAAGTCCTCGAAATGGCTGCCGATCTGCGTCATCCAGAAATTGGGTTTGGTCTTCTCCTCTTCCTTGATGTCGCGGATCATCTCGCGCATCGCCTTCTCGGGAATGACGCGGCAGGAGTCCGCGCCGTGCGAGCCGTATTTCAGGGTGTTCTTGCTGCCGTAGACGACCGCGCCCGCGTTCCACTGCCCGGGAATGATCTTGTTGCCCACCTCGCGGCCTTCTTCGAGCATCGCTGGACGCGGCACCTGGTTGCAGAACTCGCCGTCGTGCCACAGGATCGTCATGGTCTTGCCGTTCGACAGGTCGTACTCGTAGCGGATGCGCGACGAGTTCGGGAACGCCAGCGCGTCGCGCTTGGGGTCCCAGTCCGGCGACACCTCCGCCGTGATGCGGTTCGGGCTGCGCAGATTCAGCGCGTCGTAGATGGGGTCCAGCAGGTGGCAGCCCCAATCGCCGGGCGTGCCGGTGCCGAACGGCGTCCAGGCGCGCCAGCGGTTGGGCGTGAAGTAAGGCGAATAGGCATGGTACTCGGACGGGCCGATCCAGCGGTCCCAGTTGAGCCCGTCGGGGACCTTCTCCTGTTTCGCCAGCTCCGGGATCTTGCTCTTGGAGTCCAGCAGACGCATGGTCGTCCAGGTGTGTACCTCGCGGATGTCGCCGAGCAGGCCTTTGCGCACCCACGACTTGAAGGTCTGGTGGCTCGCGAAGGAGTGCCCCTGATTGCCCATCTGCGTGACCACGTTGTATTTGCGCGCCGCCTCCATCAGCTTGCGAATCTCCCAAACCGTGCGGGCGACCGGCTTCTCCGTATAGACGTGCTTGCCGAGCTG
The DNA here is from genome assembly GCA_964434815.1 of uncultured Lentisphaeraceae bacterium. GTDB lineage: Bacteria > Verrucomicrobiota > Kiritimatiellia > RFP12 > UBA1067 > CAYSXF01. Next base: position 2,062 of record CAYSXF010000174.1, on the reverse strand, counting down.
CATGGCGCTGAGCGTCGGCAGCGCGTGCCAGTGGTCGGGCGTGGCCACCAGAACGGCGTCGAAGGACTTGCCGACTTTGTCGTACATCTCGCGGTAATCCTCGAACGCCTTCACGTCCGGAAGAAACTGCTTCGTGGCGGCGATGCTGCGCGGGTCGACGTCCGCGATCGCAACGACCTTGCCCACAGCGCCAAGCCCTTGAAGGTCCCCGCGCCCTTGCCCGCCCACGCCGACGGCCGCAAAATAAACCGTCTCGCTGGGCGGCGTCTCGCCGCTGCCCGCGATCAGCCGCCGCGGCAGAATGGTGAACACGCCCGCCGCGCCGGCGGCCTGCAGAAACGATCTCCGATTGACCCGAGCCCTCATAGCACCCTCCCATAAATTGAATCTAACATCGCTCAAAGTTTAGCATCTTGTGCGTTCCGGGTCTTGTAAACCTCAGAATATTATGTGTAAACTATCCGCACCTGATTGGATATGTGCCTTCGTTCGAAAAGTAGAGCTTGATGCCCCCTATCGCGACACGATTGCGCGGAGAACCCGCATCATCCAATGAGCTTGTTACCTTTCCCGCTCCCTCTCAACTTGCGTTATGCATTGAGCGTTCGACGTTCGCCTCTCCCGGTCAACCTCAGTGGCATGGGCGTCTCGCCCATGATGCCTTTCTAACTACAAACAGCGTATTGTGTTTACCGTTAACACTTTGCGCTGTTTATTTTTTTTCTTCAATATGGCTCAGATATGACTTTACATGCCTAAATGAACAACTTAGACTATATGGACGAAAGGGGCAAAAAGCAATGTCACTTTACAAGCAGGAGACGAGTAAATTCTGGTGGTTTCAGCTCTGGACGCCTGAACGCAAGCGCGTGCGGAGATCCACCGGGACCGAGGACAGGGCGCAGGCCGCGATCATCGAGCAGACCTTCGTCATGGCCTACGGGAAAATGAGTACCCCGGACAAACTCCACGCCATGCTCGACGCGGTCTGCGGGACCTCGCGCAAAGGCCTGCCGCTCGAAGAGGTCTGGCCGACCTACGTCAAATGGCTGGAGACGTCGGGCAAGCAGAACGAGGAGGTCACGCTGCGCACCCGCCGCACCGCCCTCGCCCGCCTCACGGCCTGGACGAAGGACAACTGGCCGTCCGCAAAGACGGCCGAGGCCGTCGACCGGGCGGTCGCGGCGGCCTTCGCGACCTCGCTGGCCGCGGAAGGCACCAAAGGCAAGACGCGCAGCAACATCATCGGCGACCTGTGCACGGTCTGGGAGGCCCTGCGGCGCGGCATGGACGACCTGAAGAACCCCTGGCCGCTGGTCAGGCCTTCCGCGCACGACAGCGAGCGGGGCAAGCCTTTCACGCGCGACCAGGAGAAGGCCGTGTTCGGCGCGGCCGAAAAGGCCGGCGGGGGCTGGCACCTGGCGTGCCTGCTCGCGCGGCACACCGGCCTGCGCTACAGTTCGGTGGCGCGGCTCAAATGGGGCGAGATCGACCTGGGGAAAGGCCTGATCCGGCACACCCCGCCGAAAACCGGCCGCCACGCCATCGAGGTGCTGATACCCCTCGTTCAGCCGCTGAAGGAAGCGCTCGAACAGGCGAAGGCGGCGCGGGCCGGGGCCGAGCCGCCCACCCGCCCGGAAAAAGCGACGGCCAGCATGAGGCCGCTCGACGCCCGGCACGTGCTGCCGCTGCACGCGGCCTGCTACCCCCACCCGCAACTGTCCGGAGGCCCCGGGGCGTTCGCGGGTATACTCACTGCGGCGGAGGTCGGGGAAGGCTACACGTTCCATTCGTGGCGGCACACGTTCCGCACCCGCCTGAGCGAGGCGGGGGTGTCGGACGACCTGGCCAAGAGACTGGGCGGCTGGACCGAGGACGCGACGGCGGCCCGCTACGACCACGCCGAGCGCGTCGAGGAGATGCGGGCGGCGGTGAAGAGTCAAGCCGAATTGCTGGCGCGCGCAGAAACCATTCGTGCCCATGCCGCGGTCGCCATGGGCATGGCGTCAACGCCCGAAGACGCGACGTTGAATCGTCCGCACACGCCCAAGCTGGCCTTTGT
>CAYSXF010000173.1:0-7437 GCA_964434815.1 uncultured Lentisphaeraceae bacterium | reverse complement strand
GGACGGTCAGCGCGGCTGTTGGGGGCATATCAATGTCGACCAGATCGTGGCCTGCGACACGGTGCCGCCTGCGCCGCAGAGGAACGTGACGCGCGAGGTCGCGGCGGACAAGCGCTGGCTGCTCCTGCCTGTCAAGAACGGCGGTAAGAAGTGCAAGGTCGAAGTCCGTGCGGGTTCGGAAGTGCCGCGCTTTTTCGACATCGAACTAGCCGACGGCGAACCAGACTGGTGGGCATCGCTCGATCTCGGCGCGTGGCAGGGGAAGAGGCTGACGCTTTGGGCGGACCGGTTGCCGGCAGACTCCAAAGGGCTGGAAAGCGTGCGCTTCGCGGATGAGTCTGTTCAGAAAGAAGGGCTTTACAGCGAGACTTTGCGTCCGCAACTCCATTTCTCGCCGCGCCGCGGCTGGAACAACGATCCGAACGGGCTGGTGTTTTTCAATGGTGAGTATCACCTCTTCTTCCAGCACAATCCGTATGGCACAGGCTGGGGCAACATGCATTGGGGTCACGCGGTGAGCAAAGATCTGGTGCATTGGTCGGAGGTGGAAGAGGCGCTCTACCCCGATGCGCTGGGGCCGATGTTCAGCGGCAGCGCGGTGGTGGATCACAACAACACCAGCGGGTTCGGTAAGGACGGCAAGCCGCCGCTGGTGCTGATCTACACGGCGGCGGGAAATCCCGCCACGCAGTGCATCGCCTATAGTCTCGACGGACGCACCTTCACGAAATACGAAGGGAATCCGGTGGTCAAGAACATCACGGGCGGCAACCGCGATCCCAAGGTGACCTGGTATGCGCCCACAAAGAAATGGGTCATGACGTTCTATGTGGGACGGCCCGAGAAGCAGCACACGGTGCAACTGATGACCTCGCCGAATCTGCGCGAGTGGACGGAGCTGTCGGCGGTGCCGGGCGACAAGGGCGGCGGCAACTATCTCTTCGAGTGCCCTGATTTCTACGAGTTGCCTGTGGCGGGCGGAACGGAGAAACGCTGGGTTCTCTCTGCGGCGAACGGCCAATACGCTGTGGGAACATTCGACGGCACGACCTATAAGCCGGAGGCTGAGCGGCTGCGGGGTCATTGGGGTACGGCGTACTATGCGGCGCAGACGTTCAGCGATCTTCCAGATGGGCGTCGTGTGCTGATCGGTTGGCTGCAGGCGCCCACGCCGGGAATGCCGTTCAACCAAGGCATGACGCTGCCGCAGGACCTGGGGTTGGTCAACACAGCCGAAGGAATCCGGCTGACGCATACGCCCGTGAAGGAATTGGCGGTGCTCCGCGACCGGACGCAGAACTTCGGGCCTGCCGATGTGGCACCCGGCGGCAGCGACCCGCTGGCAGGGTTCGAATCTGAGCTAGTCGAACTGCGTGTGTCGTGCGAAGTGTCGGCGGATGCGGTGGTGAATTTCGAACTCCGTGGCATCCCTGTGCGTTATGATTCGGCCAAACAGGCGCTGACCATTTCTAAGCACACAACCGTATGGCCGGTCAAGGATGGGAAGCTGGGCCTGATCGTCTATGTGGACCGCACGTGCGTCGAGGTCTTTTCGGCGGACGGTCTGCTTTACGCTCCGGTGGCGGTGATCCCGGCGGCGGACGCACGGAAGGCCACGATGACGGTTGAGAAGGGTGTGGCGCGTGCGGTACGCGGGGAGGTGTACGCGCTGCGGTCTAGCTGGACGAAATAGAGGACACTCGCCCTCCAGAAAACGTGTGACGGGAGTGTGGTCAAAGCATGCAGGCAATGGTATTATAAAAAAACAATGAAAACGACAGATCGATCCATTGAATACGACGCCAGGTTTATGGTGCGCCTCGGAACTCTGCTGGGAGCCTGTATGGCGGCAGGCCATGCCTTCGCTCAGGATTGGGGCGCGTACACGCTTGTTCCCGCCAGTGCGCCGGCGCTGGTTCTGGAAGCCGTGGGATCGGGCACGAACGAGGGAACGGTTGTGTCGATCGGAAAGCCGGCGGGAACGGCCAACCAGAAGTGGGTCATCACGCCGAAAGGCACTAACTCCTATTCGCTCAAACCGGCCTACAGCTCGACCCTCGCGCTTGCCGTGGCGAAAGGCGGCACGGCTAACGGAACCGCTGTCGTTTTGGAAGCCGACAACGGGCAGCCTTGGCAGGAGTGGGGGATCGCGAAGAACGACAACGGGACGTTCAGCCTCATCCCCAAGCACTGCCCGAATAAAGGGTTGGACGATTTCGGAGGGAAGCAGAGTCCCGGAGCCAAGCAGGATCTGTGGGAGAACCGTCCGGGCGACCAGCATCTGCAATGGCTGATCAAGCCTCTGGCCGGCACCGCGGTTCCGGCTGCGGACGCTGCCGCATCCTCCTATGTCGCGCCCGCCGTCAAGCCGGAAGAGCTTCTCGAAGGCGTCACCAAGAAGTTCTCGTTCACCAACAGCGTGATCTTCCCTGGCACGGTGCGCGACGTCACGGTCTTTATTCCGGCGCAATACAACGGCTCCAAACCCGCCTGCGTCTACGTCAAAACGGACGGATATAACCCCAAGGAAAAAACGCTCTTAGAAACGCTGATTGCTACGAAAGAGATGCCCGTCGCCGTCGGCGTTTTCGTCAGGCCCGGCGATTTGCCCGCCACCCTGAAAAACACGTTGGGCCGCCGCAACCGCTGTTTTGAATACGACGGGATGGGGGACAACAACGTCCGCTTTCTTATTGAGGAACTCTTGCCTTTCGTCGCGAAAGAGTACGGCCTGAACTTGTCCACCAACGGCAATGACCGGTGCATCGCTGGCGGCAGCAGCGGCGGCATCACGGCGTTCAACGTGGCGTGGGAGCGTCCCGACGCTTTCAGCCGCGTCTACGCCAACAGCGGCAGTTTCGTCGCGTTTCGCGGCGGGCACGAATTTCCCACGCTTGTCCGCAAATTCGAGGCTAAGCCGATTCGCGCCTATCTCACCACGGGCACGCGGGACATGGAGAACTGCGCCGGAGACTGGTTCCTGCTCGATCAGGAAATGGACAAAGCCCTGCGCTTCTCTGGCTACGACTATTTCTTCCGCATCATCAACGGCGGGCACGTCGCGGGCTACTACGACTATTATCAGGAGGCCATGAGCTTCATTTGGAAAGACTGGCCCAAGCCTGTTCAGGCCGGGCCGAGCGCGCCGCGCGTGCGCGACATTCTCCTTCCCGACGAGAAGTGGCAACTGGTCGCTTGCGGCTATCAGGACGCGCGGGGTCCGGCGTGCAATGCCAGCGGCGAGGTGTTCTTCGCGGACGCGCCGGCTAACAAGATCTATCGCATGGATCTCGACGGAAAGGTCAGCGTGTTCGTGCCTGATGCGGGCCAGGCGAACAGCCTGTCCGTCGGCCCGGAAGGCCAGCTCTACGCGGTTTCGCGCAAGACGGGTAAGATCATGAAGTATGACGCATCCGGCAATGGGATGCTCATTGCCGATGGCATCAGAGGCCACTCTGTACTGGCCGAGCCCGGAGGCGGCCTTTATGTCACCGGCGCGGGAGAAAAACTGGGAGATTCGGGTGCGGTCTGGTTTGTCAAAGACGGCAAAAAGACGCAGGTCGATTCGGGCCTGAAATGCGCGACCGGCCTTGCTTACCGGCCCGACCAGTGGCTGTTGTCTGTTGCCGACGGGCAGTCCAAATGGGTCTACAGCTATCAGATCAACGCCGACCATACGCTCACCAACAAAGAACGCTTCTTTTGGCTCCACGTTCCGGACGGGGAGGACGACGCCGGTGCCGAATCGGTCTGCTACGCCAAAGAAGGCCAGATGTTCGTGGCGACGCGCTGGGGTGTCCAGGTCTGCGCGGACGACGGCCCGACGCAGGTGATTCTGCCCATGCCAGACCGCAGCCGCGTGTCCGGCGTCTGCCTCGGCGGACGGGACATGGATACGCTTTTCGCGTTTTGCGGCGACAGAATATGGAAGCGCAAAGTGATACCGCACGCCATGGGCGCATTCACTCCTTGGACGCAAGTGCACGGGGGCAAGCTGTAGAAACCTGATTTCAGCGGGAGCGACTTATGTGGCAACAGAATTATCTCGGGGTTGGCGGCCATCTGTGGGCATCCGCCGGAGTGGCCGCCTTGCCGATTGTGCTGGCCTTCTTTCTGATCGGCGTCCGAAGGATGGTGGCGTGGAAGGCGATGCTGCTCGCCTTGCTCACAGCTATCGTGCTAGCGAGGCTGGCGTTTGGTACGCCGTTAACGGTCCTCACATCATCTTACCTCTACGGCGCGGCTTTCGGCCTGTTTCCGATCTGCTGGGTCGTCCTGCCCGCGCTGTTCCTCTACCGCGTGACGGTGGAGAGCGGCCAGTTCGAGGTCATCAAAGATTCGATCGCACAACTGACGGGAGACATGCGGCTGCAGGTGTTGCTGATCGCGTTTGCGTTCAGCGCTTTCCTCGAAGGCGCAGCAGGCTTCGGCGCGCCGGTCGCCATTGCGGGCGCGATGCTCGCGGGCTTAGGGCTGGACCGTTTTCAGGCCGCGCGCCTGTGCCTGCTGGCCAATACTGCGCCCGTCGCGTTCGGGTCGATCGGCATCCCGGTCATCACGCTCGCGGGGCTGACGGCGCTGAGCTGCGGCAGCGGACGAAGCCGGTCCTGCCTGCGGTCGCGGTGGTGAGCGTGGTTTTTGCCAGCGTCCAGTTTCTCGTCTCGAACTACATGGGGCCGTTTCTGGTCATCGTGTTCGCCTCGGTGGCCACGATGACCGCTTTGGTGGCGCTGCTGAAAATCTGGAAGCCGAGTGACGCGCCAGCCGCAGGCGCCGGACCCTCAGCGCGACGGCATGGCGCGGCGGCGATTCTGCGCGCGTGGACGCCCTATCTGCTGGTCGTGGTGTTCGTGCTGCTCTGGGGCTATGCGCCGCTCAAGGCGTGGATGGACGGCCTGACGACCGTGCGTTTGGAAGTGCCGTGGCTGCATAACCTCGTGATGCGGATGCCGCCGGTGGCCAAAGCGGCGTCGCCGATGCCGGCCGTTTTCCAGTTCAACTGGCTCTCCGCTGCGGGAACGGCGGTCTTTCTCGCCGGTGCGCTCGGCGGGCTGGCCGTCGGTCTTCGGCCGCGCGCCCTGGTCCGCTTGTTTTTTGCGACGGCCCGGCAGATGGCGATGCCCGCGCTCACGATTGCGTCGGTGCTCGGCTTCGCTTTTCTGATGAACTACTCCGGCATGATCGCGACGCTCGGACTCGCGTGCGCGGCCACCGGCTGGCTGTTTCCGTTCTTCAGCGCGTTTCTGGGCTGGCTCGGCGTGTTCGTGACGGGCAGCGACACCTCGTCGAACGCGCTGTTCGGCAACTTGCAGGTCGTCACCGCAGCGACGCTGAAGCTCAATCCGATGCTCATGGCAGCGTCCAATGCGGCGGCCGGCGGGCTCGGCAAGATGATCTCGCTGCAGAGCATCGCGATCGTGCTCGCCGCCACGGGCATGCCTCAGACGGATGAGAGCAAGCTGTTCCGCTGGGCGCTCCGCCACAGCCTGTTTCTGACCGCGCTTGTCGGCGTGCTGATCATGATCTACGCGCATGTGTTGCCGGAGGTCATCCCGTGAAGGAGAAGAAGATGCTGGACCTGGTAGCATTCGGGGAAATTTTGTGGGACGTGATCGAGGGCGAGGCGCACATCGGCGGCGCGCCGTTCAATCTGGCGGCGCATGCGGCGCGCTGCGGGTTGCGTGCGGCGGCGGTCTCCTGTGTCGGCGACGATGAGCTGGGCCGCGCCGCTCTGGCCGAGATGGCGCGTCTGGGTGTTGACCGGCGCTGGACCGGGATCGACAGCGGTCACCCGACCGGCACGGTCACGGTGACGGTCAAGGCGGGGCAGCCGAACTACACCATTCACGAAGGCGTGGCGTGGGACTTCGTCCGGCTTTCCGATGAGGAGCTTCATTCGCTGGCTGTGGCCCGCCCGCGCGTTTTCTGTTTCGGCACGCTGGCGCAGCGGAGCGAGGTCTCGCGGCGGACACTCTTCCGGTTGCTGGACCTGTTCGCTTTCGCGGAAGTCTTCTATGACGTTAACCTTCGGCAGACGTTCTGGTCCGGTGCGCTCGTTGAAGCCGGATTGGCGCGTGCGACGCTGGTGAAGGTGAACGACGAGGAGGCGCGGGTGCTGGGAGGGCTGCTGTTCAACGGCGCTTGCGAGCCCGAGGCCTTTGCGCGTGCGGTGCTGGCGAGCCACCCGGTGCGCGCGGTGATCGTCACGCTCGGAGGCGACGGGTGCCTGGTGTGCGAGCGCGGCAAGGATGCGGTCCGGTGCCCCGGAATCACTGTTGCGGTTGTGGACACGGTGGGCGCGGGTGACGCGTTTTCAGCCGCGTTCCTGGCGTCGTGGCTGATGGGTGCGACGGCGGCCGAGGCGGCGCAGGCGGGCAACCGCCGCGGCGCGTGGGTGGCGTCGCAGCGCGGCGCGGTGCCGGAAGAGGATGAAAGAGGGCGACCCGCCAGTCGCCCGTAGGTAGGGGCAGGCCTCTGTGCCTGCCCTCTCAAAAGGGAGTGCGATGAACAATAAAGTACTGATGTGCGCCGTGATTGCGGCGCTGGGCGGGTTTCTGTTCGGGTTCGACACGGTCGTGATCTCGGGCGCGGAAAAGACGATTCAGACGCTCTGGGGTTTGAGTCCGGCGGTGCATGGCTTGGCCATGGGCGCGGCGCTGTGGGGGACGGTTCTCGGGTCGCTTGTGGGTAGCTGGCCCACGGACCGGTTTGGCCGCAGGCGGACGCTGATCTGCATCGGCGCGCTGTTCCTCATCGGGTCGCTGTGGTCTGCGTTCGCCACGGAGGTCTATTCGTTCATGACGGCGCGGTTTCTGGGCGGTATCGCCATCGGTATCTCCACGGTGGCCTCTCCGCTGTACATCTCGGAGATCGCGCCGCCGGAGCGCCGCGGACGGCTCGCGGGCATGTTCCAGTTCAACATCGTCTTCGGCATCCTTGTGGCCTTCCTGTCGAACTTTCTGCTCGCCCGCTTTGGCGAAACTTCATGGCGCTGGATGCTCGGCGTCATGGCGGTGCCGTCAATCATATACACGCTCGCCTGCCTCGGCATTCCCGAGAGCCCGCGCTGGCTGATCGGGCGCAAGGGCGACCGTGCCGCCGCTATCCGCATCCTCGGCCTCATCCAGCCGGAGGCTTCCGCGGCCGAGATCTCGGCGAAGGCGGACGAGATCGCGGCCGTCTCCCACGACAAGGTGAGCTCAGGCGGATTCTGGAGCATGCGGCTGAAAGTGCCGATTATGCTGGCCATTCTGGTCGCTTTCTTCAACCAGCTCTCCGGCATCAACGCGATCCTCTACTTCGCGCCACGCATTTTCGAGCTGACGGGCCTCGGTGCCAAGGCTGCGCTGTTGCAGTCGGTCGGCATCGGGGTGACCAACCTGATCTTCACCTTCGTCGGACTCTGGCTGATCGACCGGCTCGGGCGCAAGCAGTTGC
>CAYSXF010000172.1:1281-7438 GCA_964434815.1 uncultured Lentisphaeraceae bacterium | reverse complement strand
TTTCTGCCTGTCTCGTGGGCTCGGAGATGTGTATAAGAGACAGGTACTGGCCTTGGCAGATGTTTTCAGCGTCAGCAGCCTGATGTTGATTGCCAGCAGGGTTTGAGCGATCTCATCCTGAAGATGAAGGCTCGTCTTGTGCCGTTCATCCTCCTGCGCCGTCAGAATGCTGCGCGTCTGGCTCTGGATGCTGTTCTGCAGGCGGCTGGACTCTTGCATCAGTTTGACTCGGTTCTTCCCGCTCTTCTTGAGAGACGCTTCCGCGAACTGACGTTCCGTGATACTTTGCGCCAAGTGCCGGGTCGAAGCGGACGATTCCGCCGTACGCCGATTCAGGGTCTCCGTCAACTGAGTGGCTCGGACGTCGGCCTTCAGTGCGGAGCGATGCGTTCTCTCGATGGGGACGATGGCTTCAGCGAAAAAGACCTTAGCTCGTTCAGTCACACTCTGTCGCTCCGCAGAGGAACCGTCCGCCGCCACAAGCGGGATTAAGGCCTGCTCGTGCACCTTGGCCAAATCCAACGTCTCCAGGCCCAAGGTCACAGCCTGGCGTCCCAGTCTTTCCGCAGACAGTAAACCAGCAGACGCACCTTGCTTCAGGTATCGTCGCAACGCCGTCCGATAGCGCCGTGCCCATCCGGCTATTTCAGCTTTTCTTTTCATCGCGCACTTCTTTTAGCCTGGCGTGTTTCTATAAGGGCCGGCGGCCCTGAATAATCCTGACGAGCACCACGACGATGGCGACCACCAGCAGAATGTGAATAAACCCGCCCATCGTGTAACTGCTGACCAGCCCCAGCAGCCAGAGAATCAGCAGCACAATTGAAATTGTCCATAACATAAAAGGATACTCCCTTTGTCAACCGTTAGCGAGATAAGATACATAGGAGAAACACAGAGACCTTCCCTTTTTACAAATGTAGGTTACGCGATAGGCAAGCGTTCTGGTATGGGGTCTAACCCTACCTATTGGCAAAGCCAGTTGAACGGCGTGCGACAGCGAGAGGGACTTGTTTGGCCTCAAGATAGCGTACGGCCGCACCGTTGGCCGCGATCATGAAATCTTCGATGATCTCTTTGGCCCTATTTTTGTTCTCAACGTCCATATCCTTGGGTAAGCCGCCCGCGAAAGCCGAATGTATTTCGCCTGTTTCCGACCCAAGCTCACAGAGCTGGTGCCGGCGTGTTTTCAGCCTCAGGGCCACACGATCCTGAAAACGGAGGTTTCCGTTGAGGCCATCGACCGCGCCGATCACGTGTGGCATCGGCCCGTTGCCCTCCAGCCAGCCGCCCACGCTGCTGTAGGCAAGCTTCGCATGATTGCGAACCCGTGCCCCATAAAGGTCGGAACTCCGCAGCGACCCATCGCCTTCGAAGACCATTTCAATGACGATGGCCAAACGGTCTGCCCCCGGATTGAGGACGTTGGCGTCCGTTGAACATTGCTCGCGAGTCACTGGGACCGTCGCGGCCGCGGAGTAAGCCGATGCGGTGGCACGGAGTGAAGGCTCGTTTAAGGCCGACTGCGTCTCGACAATCGCGCCGAGTTCGGCAATGGCGATCATCACCTTAGCGGCCCCCGCAGGCAGGGCTTCGGCAACGCTGAACTGATCCAGATCACACGAATCCCCGTTGTCGATGGAACACCAGAGGAGGCTCCTGAGATCGCGTGTCGCTTCGCCTGCCTCCGTCGCCGGACTGCTGATTCCGTTGAGACCGGCAAGGGCCTGATGCGCGAAATTGGGGGACGCTGCCATTGCCCGACAGGCGATTGCTCTCAAAAGAACGCGGTTTTGCCTGTCATCCGTATCCGTCACAAGGTCACCTTCGGGGGTGACCAGTAAAAGGAGTAAACAGCCTCTTCGACGACCTTAGCGACTGCGGCGCGGCGTTTAGCGATGCGTATCTGCATGCGGCCTAACCGCTCCATCTGCCTGCCGTGGAGCTGCTGAAGATCGTTATCCGCGCACTTGGCCCATACCTGCTGCAACTTGCCACTGGCCATGTGCCAGCAGCCGTAGATCTCAAGTTTGCTCATACCGCTCTCCTTTCGTTTTTAGTTGCGCGGCGCCCTATCGCACTCGGATGCTCTTGATATTGTCGATGACGCCGAATGTCTGCAGCAACCACAGGCAGAGCACGGTCACGACGACCACGTTGAGTATCGTTTTTACAGGCTTGGCCATCGGGATATATGTGTTGATCGCCCACAGACCAACGCCAACCGCGACCAGCGTAAGGATGATTGTGATTAGAGACATACGGAATCCTTTCCTTCGAGTTGTGCCTTGTTCTTCAAACACAGACATCTTACTCGATGGCAGGGCTCCAATCGATAGGGTCTAACCCTACCTAGGCTGGCGTACAGGCCGCCTCACCTCACCCGATTCGTTCGAAGTCGATGTGGCCATGCTCCACATCGGTGCGGATCAGTTGCACGCGCAGCCTGTGGCCGACGTCCATGCCTTCAAAGCCGCTCACCAGCTTTCCTTCGACAGGCGGATTCAGAAGACGGACCCACGTGCCTTTTGCCGCCGCTCCGGTGACGATGGCGTCGAACTGCTCTCCGATCCTTGCTTCAAGCAAGATGGCAGCCGCAGATTTTTTGACCTGCCGTTCGACTTTCTTCGCGGCGTCTTCAGCTTCGGTGCAGTGCTTGGCGAGCGCCGCCAAATCGTCTCCCGCGTAGGGCGGAGCATTTCCGGCGAGGGCCGCTTTCAGGAGACGCTGGGTAAGCAGATCGGGGTAGCGGCGGTTCGGCGCGGTGGAGTGGGCATAGTCTTTGACAGCCAGGCCGAAGTGCCCTTCGGCTGTGGCGCCCGGCAGTTGGACAACGTATTCGCCCGCGCCCAAAAGCTTAACAATGCTGAACGAAAGATCCGGGAAGCGGAGCGGGTCAGCGGCTTTCGCGGCGATCAGAAATTGGTCCAGCGCCTTCGCGTCGGGCTCCTGGGGCAAGGCTGAGCCCCGCTCTGCGGCAAGCTCGACAATCCGGCTCCAGCGTTTGGGCACGCGCACCACGCGCCGCAGCGAGGGCACCTTTTTAGATGCGAGGTAGCGTGCGGCAACACCGTTCGCCGCGAGCATGAAGTCCTCTATCAGGTCTTTGGCCCGGTTTCTTTTCTCCACATCCATATCTTTGAGCGAATCTCCTTCGAAAACCGGCCGCGCTTCGATGGTCTCCAGGTCCAGCGCCCCGTTCAGGTGTCTGAGCGCCCGCATGCTCTGAGCCGCGCGGTCCTGGAGCCGCAGGTTCTCGGCGAGACCGCTGACCGCTCCCACCTCGGCAGGCAGGGGCCCGCGACCTTCCAGCCAGCCGCCCACGCTGTTGTAAGCCAGCTTCGCATGGCTGCGCACCGTCGCGCCATAGACGTCCGAGCGCTGAAGAGCCCCGTCCCTGGCGACCACCAGCTCGACGACGATAGCGAGGCGGTCGGACTCCAGATTGAGGGATGTGAGGTCGGTTGAGAGCCTCTCGGGCAGCATCGGAAATATCTCGGCAACGGTGTAGACCGATGTGGTATTGTGACGCGCATGCCCGTCAAGGACCGACTGGCGATTGACGACCGCATCCACATCGGCTATAGCGACCAAGACCCTTACGGCTCCGTCGGGCAGGGCTTCGGCGACACTGAGCTGGTCCAGATCGCGCGAATCGTCGTTGTCGATGGAGCACCAAAGCAAACCCCTGAGATCACGGACCGCCTCCGTCGTTTGCATCGCCGGCCCTTGGATGCGGTCAAGTTCCGCCAGGGCCTGCGGCGGGAAATCGGGCAGAAGCCCTCTTTCAACCATGGCCCGGCGGGCCAAGCTTTGCAGGATTGAACGGGTATTCGTCACGTCTGCCATGATGGCCGCCACGAGGTCCTACTGCCGCTCAGGGCATGAAAGTCATATACTGCGTGACCCCGTTGACGAACACCGGCTGGTAGTAAATCCCGCTGAATTGATACGCGATGCCACCATTGACGGACACCTGCACAGCGCCGGGGGGCAACTCCGGAACCACCACACCCATCGGAGGAGCAGCAATGCAGAACCCGCCGTTCTGTTGAACATAGAACGCGCCACACGCGTAATAGTAGACAAGGTTTCCGGCAACAAGTTCGATCGCACCGTCCGGCAACGCGGGGATTATAGCCCCGATGGGCGGATATACCTCCTGATAGTCGTTGCCGACTTGCTGGAAATAGATGCCGCCATCGAAAAAGTAAGACAATCCATTTACGAGGAGAGGGAAAAAACCTTCCCGCAGGCTGTGGTGCCTCGAGCCGTAAACAAAACCGTGCCAGTACTGCCGGCGGTGGACATCCACATCCACGTCGTGCCGCTGGTACACGTTTTGGCGAACACTAGCCTCGCGGTTCACCTCCACCGGACGCTGGACGACATGCGTATCGACGTGACGTATCGTTCCGTGATTGGCCCGCTCGACAGCGACAGGGCGGCGCTCCTCCTGTGCATGCGCGGGCAAGCCGCGCGGCGCGGGATCGATCCTCTGTGCGGGCTCCCCTCTCGGCGCGGGCCCGCCGCGCTGAGGCTGTTGTGACCGATCCGCATAAACCAGCGGGGCGGCAAGCAGCAACGCAGACAGGCCCAGCCCCGCATTTCTGACCAGAACCATGGTGGGCGCTTTCATGCTATTTACCCCCTTTCTTTTGCGCTTCATTCTCGCTCTTGATCTCCGCAACGCTGATCTTCGTTGCTCCGCTCGGCGGCTCGAAATTGAAAAGGAAGTCAGATAGCTTGGTTTGGAAATCCCAATTGGAAAAAATCGCCGTGTATTCCGGCGTGCCTTCTTCGTCCTTGTAGGTGATAACGATCTTTTTCGGCACGGGCTTTGCCCCTTGCTCGATCCAAATCTGCCAATCGACTGCTCCCTGTGAAAAGGCGAGATGTTCGCAGGGCACTCCGAGTACCGTTACCGGCCCGATGTGGAGTCCGGAAGTGACCTTGCCCATCGCGCTCTTATAAGGATCGCTGACGATGACATCCTCTAACGGCATCGTGATGCCGAAGCGCTCGCTGGCGACGTCCAGCGCTTGGTCAAGCGCAGCGGGCGCATCGATGCTGCCGTAGAAATTCTGAGCGCGGTTGAGGAGGGTGATCGACTTGCCGTCGTAGAATAACCCGCGGCTGTGGCGGGTGGATCGCATCTCCGCATGGAACCGGTCGGGACGGCGAACCTGCAGGTCAACCGTCCTGCCCGCCTGTACTTGCTGCCCAGACGCCAGTTGCACATCCTGCCAGATTTCCGCGCTGACCGAGAAAAACGGCGCCTGCGACAGGTACGCGCTCATGCGCCGCATCAGTTCGTCCGCTTGCGGGTCGATGGCTGTCCTCACATCCACTGCAGGCGCAGATAGTGCCGCCAGACACACCAGAGTCCCGGCGGCAAAAATCTGCCGCGACCAGCGGGTGGTGCGATGAATCAGTTGGTTAGGGTCTTTCATCTGTGCCTCCATTTGCTAAGCAGCCAGACGTTTCATGTCGTTTGCTCCCAAGTTTCTGGCCGCGATCAAACCACAAAAAAATCATACTCTTTTCAGCTCACTATTGAAACAGCATAGAATAGGCTTGCTGGTGGGGGAAGAGGTGACTCCATGCCCGGTCATCAGGGTAAGGACTGTCATGAATGTCGTGGGGTAAGACATCTTGGTAACATCGAGCGAGAGAAAATGAAATGCGGAATGGCATCTGTTTCTTTTTAATTGCGGCTCTGTCCCTGAATGGCGCTAGGTTAAGTGCTGTTTCCGGTCTTAATCATAATCGTAATCTTACTCTTAATCAGTTCTGTTGGAGAGATTAGGATTACGATCAAGATTACGACTAGGATGGAGAGATTTTCTTATCTTAGCGCCGTTCGGCCCTGTCCCTGACTTTTGCGATCCGCGCTTCTGCCCGACCGCGCCGGCAGCCCGCCTTCCGCGCGGAGGACTTCGTGGAGCTCATCGGCCCGAACGCGTCGCCTGTCGACCGTTACCTAGTGGCGAAGAGAAAGCATGAAGCCAAGGATGACGAGCGGGATGATGAGCGAGCCGCCTCCAACCCAGAGCCCTTCGGCAAGAAACGATGGGAATAAGATACTCATAGCATTCCTCCCTTTCTTGATGACAACGTGCTTCTCAGCGCGTTTTGCAATAGGGTATGCGATCAC
>CAYSXF010000172.1:0-1271 GCA_964434815.1 uncultured Lentisphaeraceae bacterium | reverse complement strand
ATGGGGTATAGTCCCACGTTTTCCTGGGCGTTTACCACCCTCCGCCCAGCGCCTTGTAAACCGCCACCAGATCGGTTGCCACGGCACGCTCGCTCTGAACGAGGGAATCTTGTACCGCATACAGCGAGCGCTGCGCGATCAGGACACTGAGGAAATCCGTCTCGCCTTGCGCGTAGAGCTGCGTCGCCAAGGCCACAGCCTCGCGATTGGCGGCCACCGCTTCGGCCAGCGCCTGGCGGTGCTGCTGCTCCCTGACATAGGCCACAAGCGCGCTCTCAACATCGCTCAACGCGGTTAGCACCGCCTTCTGATAGCTGAGCAAGGCCTGTTCTTCAAGGGCGTTCTGAACGTTGATGCTCTCCCGAATGGCGCCCGCGCGGAAGATCGCCCATGTCACGGTCGGCCCGAAAGAATAAAACCGGTTGTCCCAGTTCACCAGTGCTGAGGGCTTGGCACCCGAGGTGCCGAGCGAACCGGTCAGCGAAAATTTCGGAAACAGCTCGGCCGTCGCCACGCCGATCCGGGCCGTGGCACCGTGTAACTGGGCCTCAGCCCGGCGGATATCGGGACGCCGCCGCAACAGGTCTGAGGGAAGACCGACAGGCACCTCCGGCGGCGTCAGTGGAATGGGCTCTCCCATCGATAGCTCATCCACCAGAGCGGCCGGCTCCCGCGCCAGTAGCAGGCTCAAAGCATAGATGGTTTGCCTTGCCGCTGCTTCCAAAACGGGAATTTGCGATTGCGTCGTCGCGACCTGCGCTTCCGCATTGGCCACGTCCAGTTTTCCGATGAATCCCCCGTGAAACCGCTGGCGCGTGATATCCACGCTGTGCGCCTGCGCCTTCAAATTGTCCTTCGCGATCACGATCTCCTGCTGCAAACCGCGTAAGCTGATGTAGTTTAAGGCCACTTCTGCGATGAGCGTCACGGCCACATCCCGGCGGTCCTCGATGCTTGCCGCAATATCGGAATTCGCCGCCTCCACTGCCCGCCGCGTGCCGCCGAAGACGTCCAGTTCCCACGTCGCGTCCAAACCGGCCTGATACAAATTCGCAACGCCCATAAAACCCGCACTTTTTTGACGGCTGCGCTGATACTCGCCAGAGGCGTCCGCGCTTGGCCAGAGGGCTCCAGCTATGACACCTCGCTGCGCTCGCGCCTGCCGGATCCGCGACTCGGCCTGTTTCAGATCCAGGTTGGCCTCCATCGCGCGGGCGACCAGCGAATCGAGCGTCGGCTCATTGAAGGCCGTCCACCAGTTGGTCACCAAG
>CAYSXF010000171.1:0-7472 GCA_964434815.1 uncultured Lentisphaeraceae bacterium | reverse complement strand
AATGAAACATCGGGGCGTATCGAGGCGTTCTTTTTTGGCGACAAGCGCGATGGCGGGATTTTTCATCCCGGCGAGCAAGGTTTTCGGGCAGTCCGTGAAGGAGAGCCCCGGACAGCAGCTCAGGTTTTTGAAGGTGGGCGTCGGCGGCATGGGCGGCGGGGATCTCAATACACTGGTCGGCAACGGGGCCATCTGCACCGGATTGTGCGACGTCAACCCGGGCACCCTCGACGGCGCGGCGAAAAAATTCCCGGGCATTCCGACCTTCACGGACTACCGCAAGATGCTGGATAAGATCGCCAAGGAGTGCGACGCCGTCTGCGTCTCCACGGCCGACCACACGCACGCGACCATCGCGCTGGCCGCGATGCGCCTCGGCAAGCACGTCTACGTGCAGAAGCCCCTCGCCCATTCGTACGAGGAGTGCGAGATGCTGATGGAGGCGGCCAAGAAATACGGCGTCGTGACGCAGATGGGCAACCAGGGTCACCCCGGCGTCTTCCGCTACGAGAAGCTCATGGAGAGCCAGTTCTGGGGCGACATCCTGGAGGTGCACTCGTGGACGGACCGCGCCGGAGGCAAGTGGTGGCCGCAAGGCATGTCCGCCCTTCCGACGGAAGCGAAAGTCCCGGACGGCTTCAACTGGGACTGCTGGCTCGGGCCGGCCAAGATGCGCCCTTACGGTAACGGCTACCAGCCCTTCGCGTGGCGCGGCTGGTGCGACTTCGGCTGCGGCGCCATCGGCGACATGGCCGTACACAATTTCGACCCCGCGTTCTTCGTCTTGAAGCTGGGCCTGCCCGAGACCATCAAGGCGTGGTGCGACAAACCCGCCAGCCTCGCCTATTCCACGTACTCGACCATCGATTTCCATTTCGGTCCGTCGCCGGCCTGCCCGAAAGGCGTGAATGTCTACTGGTACGAGAGCGGCATTCTTCCTAAGCGTCCGATCGGGGCACATCCGAAACTGAACGTGGGCGACAACGGGTGCATGATCGTCGGCTCCAAGGCGACCACCCTCGGCGGCTCCCACGCCAGCAAGCCGCAGGCCGTCGCGGTCGGCGGCCATCCGTTCGGTGCGGAAACAAAGGAAGCCGAGCATGCCTGCAACAAGCTGATCGAAGATCCCGGCAAGTGGCAGTACAACCACTACAAGGAGTGGGTCGACGCCTGCAAGGCGCACACCCCCAACGCCACGGGCAGCCGCTTCGAATACGCCGCCCGCCTGACTGAGGCGCTCCTGTTCGGCTGCATCGCGCAGCGCTTCCCCGGCAAAGAGCTGGCCTGGGACAACGACAAGCACGTCTTCAGCAATAGCCCCGAAGCGACCGCGCTCCTGCAGGGCTTCAAGCGCGAAGGCTTCGAGCCGAAGGTCTAGAGTCGGTTGGATCTCCTGTTTCGCCGCGCCCGGCTTCACGGGCGCGGCGAAACTTTTTTGAAGCATTCAAACCCGACAACTTCCGAGTTTCGAACATGAAGTTACTATTCCTCTGTTTGGCTGCGGACATGCTGATGTCCAATGCCGACCCGAGCGCCTATCGCTTGGAGAACCTTAAGGTGAAGGCACTCCACCAATACCATGAACAGCGGGGCGGACTACTCACCATTTGCGACAGCTATGGCATCTCGGATCCCGGCATCGCCTCGATCGCTGATGTTGTGAATAGGATGTCCATCAAGAACTGGGACAGCCGGTTCGACAAACCGGACTTCGTTTGCCTGAAGAAGTCCGTCGAGAAAGGGAATACCAGTTTCGTCTATACGATCAAGATCTATCGCCCCAGAAACTCGCAACCCAAAGACCTAGAAGCCATGGGAGCGACAGATCAAGGCCAGTTTATTGAGCTTTGGTACCTCGTGGATGTGTCGTCGGCAGGAGGTAAGGGCAACTCACCTCCCGCCTCGACAAGCGAAACACCTGCAATTTCCTCTGCTACCGCCGCTCCGGTACAGCAGGTGCCCGAGACCAAAAGACCGAATCCGACTCAAAAGTCACTCGACAGCTTGCTTTCACGGGTCGACAGAATCCGCGTGGTCGACGCCGGGCTTTCGGGGGATACCCTCGCTCCTCTTGGCACGAACAGGAACGATCGTGCGACAGTCCTGCCCGACACCCACAAGGCCAAGCAAATTGAGTCTTTCCGGTCCTGCTTCCACATCGTCGAAGACAACACCACGTTCGGCTACTGCGCCTGTCTCGGATGGCCGACTTTCGAATTCTTCTCCGGAACGACACTCGTCGCACGAGTCAGTTTGCATCACGGCCAGAGCATCAGATGGTCCGAATGGGCAGCCGATGCGGTTCTCAAGCGCAATGTGGATGTCCTTAAGTGGGTGGCAGCGAACGGTGCCCCTGAGCCGCTGAGGTCTTACGAAGCCGATCTTGCGCGAGCAGTGGAATCGCAGAAGCAATACGAACGTTGGCTAACCGCAGCCCCCAAGTCCATTCGCGAACAGATCCGAGCACTCGATTGGGGTAACCCGTTCGCGGCCCGGAGGGACCTCCAGCCTGTTTGCGATGCGCTTTCTTCTGCTGAATCTCCCGAGGCTCAAGCACTCTCCCTGTTCCAGTGGTACGGCTCAGGCTGCGGCCTCTGGTCGGGCTTCCCGGCGTACGAGGAACTGCCGAACGCACTTCTGTTGCAAATGCAAACCCGCGTCCTGCTTCGGGCGCTTACCAACACGCTCTCCGACGCCCAGATCGAAGGTGCCTCCCGCTTCTTCACGAGTTCCGAATTCAATCAGCAGAAATATCCAGACCGCAAAATGTTGCCCGACGACCTGAAAAAGAAGATTCGGGATCACATCGCCCGCCAGAAGGACAAGCAGAAAACCGGGCAAATGGAGTGCTATCTGCCGAAATGACGACGTTTTCTTGAAGACAATCGCTTATACGTCCTATCAGCCCGACGGTCGCCGGTGCCGGCACTCTGGTGGCCAGCGCAGCTATCTCTCCGATGGGACGTTTGTGCCAGCTTCGGTCGCGGACGCATTCGCCACTGCCTGATTCGCCGCCGTCGCGCAGGCGTTCGTGCCCGCATAGGCCCTTACGCCACTGATATACATCGAATAGGGTTTGTGCGTCCCTTTGTCCTGCCGCCAAACGGAGAGAATGGGGTAGAAATGTTGCCGGGAGGCGATTTGTGGAACGGACCTGGAGTTCACCGGAGTCTGCCACTTCAGCCTGCCATCCACCCACGATGTGACCTGTCTCTTGAACGGGTCGTAACTTGCCCCGAAGGTATGCACCTGGGTGCGATCCAACGCTTCACCCGTCGCCCAGTTATTGGCAATATCCCGTTTGTAGCCTTTTCCGTGATCCCACGCTCCCGTCCACGAGATGACGCTGCACATCGCCCCGCCACTCTTGGCCAGGCTGCCTTCGTCCACGTCAAGTTCCATCCAGCGTTCGTAGCCGGCGGGATCTCCCGGGTAAACGTCATGCATCGCATGGCCGCTGCCCCCGCTATGTTCCACGGGCATCACCCAGACTGCGGGCCAATGGTTCGAATCGTTGTCTGACAGCCGGACATCAAACTCAATATAAAAGCACTTGTTCCCATCCAGCCACGGCAGGGCGCCCTTTGATAAATCCCGCGGGGTGCCGATCAGGCAGCCGCCTTTGTCAATGGCAGGGTCATACCGGATAGCAAGATCGCCATCGACCGTGGCATAGAGATTTGTCGGTGGCCGAGCAGGGCTCCACCATGCGCCGTTGAACCATTTGTAATGGCCATGGTTGGCATTGTCGGGTGCAATGTCGGCGGTTGTCGGATGCTCGTCCATCACCTTGACCGTACACCCCAGCGCGGCGGCGCCGGGAGGCAGCGACGTTTCGGCCGCGCCGCAGGAGAATGCGAACAAAGCGGACAGAGCGACCACGTCGATGCGCCATTGGTTCCGTTTCAGACACGCCGACATGAGTATCCCTTTGTTTTGTTGTTCTCCGACGTGTTCTGTCAACGGCATGTGTCCGCTATTTCTCCCCGCTCCAGTGCAACGCCACGCCCACATAGGTCTCCGGTTCTCGCAGCAATCCCCGTACACATCTGCCCGGCCGGTTTTCCCTTCGCGACCGGAAAACGGCCCCAGCATATGTCTTTTGACGCCCGCCGTCAACGCCGGGCGTCAATAAGTCCCCGCTGAAAGAACGCGCAAAAGGACGGTCAATCTGAATCGATCTTACCTCCGCTCCTTAGTTTTCCTTGGTGCCCCCGCGCAGGTTTGCTATCGCTTTTTCCGCGCGGGATTTGCTATGTTCTTGCCGATATTAATACAGGTACACTGTCCGTCGGACACTAGGGGGAACTCCATGCGAGCAATCGTGAACAGCAGAACCGTTTTCAGCCTCACTCTGGCGCTCATGGCCTGCGCCGCTTCGCGCGCATGGGCTTCGGAGAGCGCAGATCCCGCAGGCGAGCCGGTCTTCGCAATCGACCGGCAGGACAAGCGCCAGCACTCCGGCAACCCCATCGAAGCCGCAGACCGTCCGGAGCTGCGTCTGCGCCCTGGGCTGGAGATCGACTGCCGGTTCCGCCTCGACGCGCTCAAAAACTGGGCTCAGACGCTGGCCACAAAAGACGGCGAGTATCTGCTCCGCGTGGACAATCCTGGCGACGGTGGTAACCTGGTGTTCTTCATCCAGATCGAGGGCAAGTGGGAGAGCCGGCTGCGCGGCCCGGCCGTCAAGACGAACACATGGTACGAAGTGCGCGCGGTGTGGACGGGGCAGAGCATGCGCATGACCGTCAACGGCGAGACCTTCGGCCAGCAGCGCCTCGGCCGGATCAGCCCTGGGCCGAAACCGTTACAGATCGGCCCGGTCGCCGGTGAAATCGCGCGGCTCGATATTTTCAACCCGAGTCTGGAGAGGGCCGCCCTCTTGGCGGGCCTGCCCGCTGAAGCGGCTGCGCCTGCCAAGGCCGGTTCCGGCTTCTTCCGCTCGGTGTGGAGCGCGCTCTTCGGCGCCACCTCCAATGCCGACAGCTCCGGCGTGCCTTGTGTGCTGGGCGGCCCCTCGGCCTGGAACGGGTGGCAGCCCCGGAACGGCGCCGCCTGCAAAGAGGAGCGCGCCGCGCTGGTCACCGCTTTCCCCGCCGCCACGTCCATGCTGGTGAGCCCGGCTCTGTCGGTCGACCTCGCCCCGTTTCCTTTTCTCTGCCTCGAAATGGACTCCGCCAGCCCCGGTTTGACCGGCTTTCTCGACTTCACGAGCGACGCCGGGTCGGGCTCGATCAGCTTCCAGCCGCAGTCGGGCGGACGGCCCACGGTCATCTCCGGCTCGATGTCCGACGCCTGGACCGGACACCTTCGCCGCCTTGCTCTGAGTTTTTCCGGCGGAACAGGTCCGGTCCGTATCCGCAAACTGGTTCTGGCGGACCGGCCCATCGGAACGCCCGTCTTTTACATCCGCTCCCTCGCCGCCGGTCGGGCCAAACTGCGTCCCGGCCGCGAAGAGACCGTGGTGGCCGGCATTCAGAACGTCGGCGGCGAAGCCGAAGGGATTACCGCGCGGATCGAGATCCCCAAGGGTCTCAAGGTCATCGGCGGGACCAAGCGGACGTTTCCCTGGTTGGGTCTGGACGGCTTTGACCTGGCGACCTGGCGCATTCAGGCAGAACGTCCCGGCACCTACACCGTCCGCGTGGCGGTCTCCTCCAAAGGGGCGGAGACAAGCACGCAAGACCTCGCGCTGAACATCGAGCCGTGGCCCGAGGTGGCCAAGACCGGCTACGTTCCGAATCCGCTGCCGGCCAAGACCGATTACATCAGCCTCATGCACTACTGCGCGCTCTGGAAGGAGGGCACGCACTGGGGCTGGAAGCGGATCGAGCCGTATCCCGAACGCCGCCCGGCCATCGGCTGGTACGACGAGGGCACGCCCGAGGTGGCCGACTGGCACATCAAATATGCCTTGGAGCACGGCATCAACGGCTTCATCTACTGCTGGTATCGCGCTGATTATGAGCCGAAGATCGAGCAGCGGCTCGGCCACGCGATTCACGAAGGCCTCTTCAACGCCAAATACCGCGACCAGTTCACTTTCACCATCATGTGGGAGAACGGCTGCGCCAAGGGGGTGAAGGACGAAGCCGACCTGCTCGACAACGTGCTGCCGTTCTGGATCAAGAACTACTTCACGCATCCCTCGTACCTCAAGATCGACAACAAGCCGGTCCTCTTCGTGTGGCAGCCCCGTATCCTGCTCGCCGAACTGGGCGGCCCCGAAAAGACAAAGGTCGCGCTCGACAAGATGCGCGAGCAGTGCCGCAAGGCCGGCTTCAGCGGCCTGCGCGTGGTCGCCTGCATGGATGCGGCCCAAGCCAAGCTCGGCGCGGACATCGCCGCCAGCGGCTGGGACGCGGTCACCGGCTACGGCCTGTCGCCCTCCGGCGTCAAGACGGTCGGGGAGGACGCGGCGGGCCTGGCCTACCGCGACCACGCCGACGTGCTCAGCCGCTACAAGCAGACGTGGATCGACCGCGACGCCAGCACCGGCGACGTCCCGGACATTCCGAATGTGGTCATGGGCTGGGACGAACGGCCGTGGGGCCGCGTCAAGCGCGGCAGCGGCAGCTACGTCAAAGACCCCAAGGCCGAGAATTTCGAGGCGGCCTGCCGCGACGCCAAGGCGCTCGTCGACGCCAAGCCGGCGGGCCGCTGGGACAGCAAGATCGTCGTCTACGACAACTGGACCGAGTTCGGCGAGGGCCACTACCTCGAGCCGACCACCGGCACGGGCTTCACGTTCGTCAACGCCATCAAGCGCGTTTTCTGCACCGCGTGGGCGCCGGAAGCCGTGACCGACATCGTTCCCGAAGATGTGGGCCTGCCTCCGCCGCAGCGGCGCTACGAGGCGGTCCGCGCCGGCTTCGGCGGCCGCATGCCGTGGCAGTCGACCCGCATCACCGGCGACCTGCTGGCCGACTGGACCTTCGAGGGCGTGTCCGGCGACGGTCTCCTCGCGGACGCTTCGCCGAACGACTGCCGCCTCAAGTGTGAAGGCCTCAAGCTGGAAGCAGGCCGCGGCGGCCAGGTGCTGCGTTGCGGCGAGGGAGGCGCCGTCGCGTCCGTCCCCGCGCCGTTTTTCAGCCCCGGCGGCGTCACCGTGGCCCTCTGGTGCAAGCCCTCCGAAAAAGGGCAGAGCGACCGCTGGATGCTCAACACGGTGGGAACCGGCACGGACGGCTACCGCCTCGGACTTGGCGGCGGCCGGGTCGACTGGCAGGTGCCGCGCGAGAAGTGGAGCCATTCGCTGATCAGCTCGCAAGCGCTGCCTGTCGACGCGTGGTCGCACGTGGCGGCCACGTTCGACAACAAAGTCATGCGCCTCTACGTGAACGGCAAAGAGGTCGGCACGCTGGAGCGCCGCGGTTTCATCAATCCGGGCGAAGCCATCACTGTCGGCGCGCACGGCGCAGACATGGACCTGTCTCTTATACACATCTGACGCTGCCGACGAATAGAGAGGT
>CAYSXF010000170.1:0-7517 GCA_964434815.1 uncultured Lentisphaeraceae bacterium | reverse complement strand
CTCTACGCCTGGAGCAGTATCTCGCCGCGTGGTGGGGCGTTGTGTGCACGGCCGTCATTGGGCTGCGGCTTTGTAAATCCGTATCCAATCGATCTCGATGCTGTCGCCCGCCGTGCCGATGTCGAATCTCAGTTTGTCGAGGGTGCCGCTCCACTTGCCTTCCGGTTTTTTGACGATCTGGTAGGTGTGCCATTGGCCGTCATCCTTGAGCCCGAAACTGAAGGACTTGTCCTGCGATATGCGGGGTTCTTCCTGTGTGGCCCAGAAGACTTCGCACCCAGAGGCGTCTTTACCCACCTTCAGCCGCAGGGCGATGCAGCCGATGTCTTGCACCTTCACATGGATATCCTGCACGGAGAGTTGCGGGTCATCGCCTGTCACGCGTGTTTTGAGCGTGCCATTCGCGATGGTCAGCGGTTCGAGCTGGTAGGGCGACCAGCCTTCGGATGTGCCCGAGTCGAACTCCCATTTTTTAAGCAGGTCGGTTTTGGGAAATGGCTGGTCCGCCACAATCTGGGTGGTGCGCACCGCGAGCGGCGGCGGCGGGTAGGGCTGGCTTTCAAGCGCTTTCGCCTGCGCGCGTTCGTCCGCGCTCAGAACGCTGAAGCCGGCGACTTTTTCCGGCGTCGGCACAAAGTCCGTGTGGACAGCAGGAGCGTCGGTGAACACCTTGCGGACTCTGTCCAGAAACTCGAAATCGAATTCCTTGTCCGGCTCGATGAAGCTGCCTTCGCCCCACTCGTTCCACGCCTCGATCACCGCCAGGTTGTTGCGCGCGTCGACGTAGGCGAGACTCGCCCGGCACATCTTTTCAAACAGGTCCGGCGTTTTCCCGGTGATGACGGCGGCATTGCCGCGCGCCCGCGGGCGGTCATCCCAGTTGGAGCCGACAGGCACGATATACGGCAGATCCTTGGCCTTAGTCGCCGCTCTCCACATGGTTTCAAAATGTGCGGCCATGTCTTCGTAAGGCAGCGAACGACCGCGTCCCCACTCATATTTAGAACACAGGTCAGAGCCGTAATACGAGTAGGCTGTGAACGCGCTAAAGCCCGCTGCGCCATACTTGACGCCTCCGCCGAGCGCGACGAGGTAGAGGTCTTTGAGCCCCTTAGCCTGCAGGATCGTGTTCATTTCGCCCAACGTGGCTTGAAAACCCGCGGGACCTCCGCTCGCTTCGATCAGGGCTCCGGGAACAAAAACCATCACGACGGGCCGGCCTTCTACGGTCAAGTAGTTGGGCCGCGTGAAATAATTGTCCGCAAGATAGGCGGTCATCTCCTTCAGCGCCTTGCCGCTGAAATCAAGACTGGCGGGCTTCCCGTTCTGCTTCCAGTCCAACGCGTGGTTGCACCAATGGACGCAGAATTTCATCTCAGACGCATATTTCGCTTTCAGAAAACCCTGTTCGAGGGAACGCGCGAGCCGCTTCTCGCCCGCGTTCCAGTACCAGTCGAAGGCGAAGAAGGAGATGCCGTGCTCCAGCGCCCACTTGATGTGCCAGTCGTTGACTTCGGGCAGGGAGTCGTCATAGAAGCCCAGAAGCGGACGGGGCCCCGGCTGTTTTGCGATGCAGCGTTTCCACTCGCTGTCCTCGTCATGCGTGCGGTACGGATAGTCGCCGCGTCCGGTGTCGCGGTACCAGCCAGGGAAAATGTACGCCCCTAACGTGGTCTTGCTGATCGCCGGTTTCGGCGGCGGGACGTACTCGCCCTCCCAAATTTTGGTCTCCGCAGAGGTTGCGCCAACGGCTCCAAGAAACGCCGCAAATATGAGACGCGCCTTCGAGAACATCCGAACAGGGGCAACGCAAACTCTTTTCATTCGCACTCCTCAATTCTCTGTGGGGCCGCACGCCGTCTTGGCGGTCACCTGTGCGTCCAATGATAGCACGAAAAATGAAAAACGTGTTTTTTACTCCCTGCCGCAACAGGCGGTTATGTGCTATTCTAGCTGTACTGACTCTGAAAAGGTGATGAGCGATTTTGACTGAAGGCTATTAGGTTGAGAACGAAGAAAAGGAAGAGGCCATGATCAAGACAGTTTTTTCCCGCCGCAGTTTTCTTAAAGGTACGGGCGCCCTTATCGCCATGCCCACCCTCATCGGGTCCGGATGCGTGAGCGCGAAATACGCGAAACGGCCGATGCCCTCGGAGCGCATCAGCGTCGGCTTTATCGGTTACGGCACCATGGGGTATGACAACATGGGCAACTTCCTAAACAACGACCACGTCCAAGTTGTGGGCGTCTGTGACCCCAATCGCGAAGCCCCGCTCTATGGCTACAATGCCGAGCGGCTCGGCGGCCGCGAACCCGCACAGCGCCGCATCAATGAGTTCTATGCCCAGCAGGCGAACCGCGCGGCCTACAGCGGCTGCAAGACCTTTTCCGATTTCCGCGAGCTGCTGAACATGCCCGGCCTCGACGCCGTGGCTATCTGCACGCCGGACCACTGGCATGCCGTCCAAGCCATCTGGGCCGCGCGCAAGGGCAAGCACATCTATTGCCAGAAGCCCATGTCCCTCGCCATCGGACAGGGACAGGCCATGGTCCGCGAAGTCGCGAAAGCCGGCGTCACGTTCCAGGTCGGCTCGCAGCAGCGCTCCGACACCTATTTCCGCATGGCCTGCGAGTTCGTTCGCAACGGCCGCATCGGCAAATTGCAGCGGATCGAAATCGGCATGCCAGGCGGCTACACGCCTTGGGGCAAGAAGCCGGAAGACCTGTCGGAGACCCCGCTCGCGCAGCCCCCAGAGTACTTCGGCGAGGCTGGCTTCGACCTCTGGCTCGGCCCGGCGCGCAAACGTCCGTTCACGCCGGCCATCCACCGTCCGCTGTCTTGGCGCTGGAACCTCGATTACTCCGGCGGGCAGATCACCGACTGGGGCGCGCACCATTTCGACATCATGCAGTGGGCGCTCGGCAAGGACGGCTCGGGCCCGGTCGCGATCGAGAACCTGAAGAGCGATATGCCCTCGCGGGACAAGGTCTGGAACGTCGCCGCTCACTACAGCTTCGAGGTCGTCTACGGCGACGGCACGCGCGCCTTTGTCTCTGACCTTTTCGACAACGGCATCCGTTTCATCGGCGAAGGCGGCAAGGAGATTTTCGTCACGCGCGGCAAGCTGGAGATGAAGCCGGACGGATTGATCCGGGAGAAGATCAAGCCGGAAGAGGTGCATCTCTACGTCAGCGGCCAGCACGAGAAAAACTTCATCGACTGCGTCTATAGCGGCGAGAGGACGATTACGCCCTGTGAGGTCGGCCACCGCTCGATTACGATCTCCCACTTGGCGAACGCAGGTCTGCGCCTGGGCCTCAAGCAGGTTCAGTGGAACCCGCACACCGAGAAGTATGTCGGCCCCGGCGCTGCCGAGGCAGAAAAGCTCATGCTGGTTCAGATGCGCGGCGAGTGGTCGCTCGATCCGAAGGTGTAACCTGAAAAGAGCAGTTGAACTGCGAAACACGCTAAAACCGCGAAATTAATGCCTTGAGGAAAAACGGGTTAAGTATACTGACTGAGACAAAACAACTTTACCTGTTGGGAGTGTGTCGAGTGAGATTGCCACTGACTCGCAACTCATTGATCGCGATTTTTTTCGCGCCTTTCGCGTGTTCCGTAGTGACTTGAACTGCCGGATTTAGGTTTAACGTGAGCGCAGCACGAACCGGTCAGGCGTCAGCGCGCCGGCTTGGAGGTGGAAGCCGCCGAGCAAGCCCCGGAAGCCTTCATTGAAGGTGTCATTATTTCCAACGACCGGAAGCGAGTTGATGCGCGTGGGCTGCGCCTCCGCCGGCCCCTCGGCATCGAGAACCCCGTCGGCATAGAGCCGCAGTTGACCGCCGTCGTAGACTGCCGCAAGGTGGGCCCACCGATTGGCGGCAAGCGCCGTGTGCCCGGTCACCGCCTCCTTCCTGCGGGCCAGCCGGAGACAGCCGTCGGCCAGGATTTTCAGCGACACGCCGCAGGTGTCCGAAAAGAGCGTCATCCCGACTCCGGTTTGTTCGGGGAACACGTTCAGCTCGAGCGTGAACGGGCCGTAAGGCATGGAGCGGCTGGGCAGAATGGCGCAGTCGTCCGCACCATCGAAACGCAGGGCGAACCGGTGTTTTCCTTCTGCCTGACTCCAGCTCGGCGACCACGCTTCCTTTTTCTGCATCCATTTGTGGCGGCGGCCCAGAAGCAGGGGAGTCTGCCAGCCGGAGACCGACTGCAGCTCCGACCCCACGCCGTTTGTCATGGGATAGGTGAGCGCATAGACTTCGTCAACGCTGACCGAAGCCGGGAGCACGCGGGGCTTGTCGAGCCGGGAGAGCTTGCCGCCCCACCAGCCCTCATCGAAGTCCGATCCTGTGACGATGACGGGGCATAGGTTGGTGGCAGCCGGAGATGATGACAGAGTGGTGGGCGCCCGGACCGGAACGCTCCACGCGACGTCGCCTGAGAGGGTGCTGTAGCGGGCGACGAAGAGATCCGACGGCGTGGCGTTAGTCGCGGGCACTGGCAGCCTGAACGTGACCGAGGGCGCGCCCTTGTGCGAGACTTCGGTTTCGGCGACAGGCCAGCCGTTTCGCAGCAGTTCGACGCGGCCTGCCAGGTTCCAACGGCTGAAGCGGACTTGTGCGAAGCGCCCCGCAGATTCGTTTCTCAGTGTCAGCTCTGGCTCGGCGGCGAGGCTGTCTAGCGGGATGTGGATGGTGCGCAAGCTTTCGAGATGGCCGAGCCGCACCGTCACGGGATAGAGGTCGCGCCAGTCGTTCGTCATAGAGGCGGTAGAGAGCTGGACCTGTACGCGGAACAGGTGGGTGCCCTCTAGGCCGATCTGCGGCACGCGCAGCGTTTCCGCCTGGAGCCGGTCGGCAGGCAGCGCCACAGGAGCGGGCTCGAAGCGCACCTGCCCCGCTTCGTCGAGCAGCCGCACGCGCACGGCGGCGGGTTCGGTGCCGTACGACAGGCTCAGCACTTCCAGCGTCCAGTCGTCGCCGAGGCTGGCCTCCTCGTGGTAGCTGACGAAAACCTGCGGCGGACGCGGCGGGACCGGCTCTTTACGCCAGCGGGCCACATAGTCCCGGTTGATGCGCAACAGGGTGTCGCGGTTCACGGCCGAGGGCTCGAAGTGGGTGTGCTCGATGGTGTCGTTCCACGTGGTCAGGCAGACCCAGCGGGCTTTGGCAGCGAGGGCGGCGCTCCAAGTGTCGCGCAGCGTGCCAGTGTTGAGATATGGGCGGTAGAAGCTGTTGCCGTTGCCGAGATACCCTTGCGTGATGCCTGCGACTAAGAGGCCTCCAGGCCGGTGCTGATTCAGCGCCTGCTGGCCGTTGGTGAGCCGCTCCAGCATTTGTGCGGAAGAGAAGCCGTTGATGCCGAAGTCGTAGAGGCCGTCAAACACGGCCAGATTGTCGGCGAGCGCCTGCGGGTTGGACCACAGCGTGCCTTCGCCCATGGGCTGGACGAGCCAGTAGGCTGCGAGACCTTTTGTTTTCAGGGCATCGATGATCTGCCGCCACTCGGCGAGCGAGCGCGGCTGGCTGTTGTAGATGAAGATGACGGGCTTGCCTTCAACTAGACAGGTGTTTGGATGGTGTCCCCAACGCTCCAGATAGGCCGCAAATGCGCGGATCAATGCGTCGGGCGAAGGCGCTGTGCTGTCGATGCAGGGGGCGACTTTGAAGGACGTGCCTTCGGCGGCGCGATAGAAGCGGGTCATGGCGTCCGCGTAGAACGTTTCACCGCGTTCCGCCTGCATGATCAGGTCGACGCAGAAACCGTCGATCCCATATTGAAGCGCGGTGCGGACCTGCAGTTTGGTGGCTTCGCCCACGCCCTCGTCGGTCTGCGCATGGCGGCCGAGCAGGCTCCGGTCGTTGAACTTCTGGAGGCTCCAGAACGGATCGAGCGCCGCACGGTCGTAGCCGTTGACCTGATCGAACCCCCAGGCGACATAGTGGGCCCAGCACATTTGGGCAGGCTCGGCCGCTGCGGAGGTTGTAGTCGCAAACAGGCAGAGCGTCAGAATCGACACAACGGAAGAAAATCTCATGATCGACCAACTTTTAATTAAGGCGAGCAGGGTGCTATTCCGTCCTTGACCGCTTCGTCAGGTCGGCGAACGCGTCGATGCGGCGGTCGCGGAAAAAGGGCCATATGCGGCGGACCGCCTCCGTGCGGCTGAGATCGAGGTCGGTCACGAGGGTCTCTTCTTTATCTGTCGAGGCCTGCGCGAGGAACTCGCCCTGCGGGCCCGCGACAAAGCTGCTGCCCCAAAACTGGATGCCGTTGGTGGCGCCGGAGGGGTCTTTCTCGTAGCCCGTGCGGTTCACGCTGATGACCGGCACGCCGTTGGCGATCGCATGAGCCCGCTGAGCGATGGTCCACGCCTCGCGCTGGCGGGCCTTTTCGCCGGCGGTATCTGTGCTTTCCCATCCGATGGCCGTCGGGTAAACCAGCACGTCGGCGCCGGCTAGCGCCATCAGGCGCGCGGCCTCGGGATACCATTGATCCCAGCAGACCAGCACCCCCAAATTTCCGACCGAGGTCTTGATCGGATTGAAGCCTAAGTCGCCGGGCGTGAAATAGAATTTCTCGTAGTAGGCGGGATCGTCCGGGATGTGCATTTTGCGATACTTGCCTGCGATAGCGCCATCCTTCTCAATGACGACCGCCGTGTTGTGGTGCAACCCGGGCATGCGCTTCTCGAAGAGCGAGAGCACGAGCACAACGCCCAGCTCTTTCGCCAATGCCCCGAACTCCTCGGTGCTCGGGCCAGGGATCGGCTCAGCCCAATCGAAGTTCGCAGGGTCTTCCGTCTGACAGAAGTACAGTCCGTTGTGCAGCTCCTGCAGCACGACCAGCTCCGCACCTTGGCGGGCGCATGCCCGGATGCCGGCCTTCAGCTTGTCGATATTGGCGCGGCGGTCCGCGGAGTTCCCCTGCTGTATAAGTCCGATTTTCATGGGTACCTCAAGAATCCTTCCGGGTATTGCATGGTGACGCAGTGCAGCGAGCCGTGCTGCTTGATCAGCGGCAGACAGTCGATGCCGACCACCTCCCGGTCAGGGAAGGCCTTCTGGAGTTGGGCTTTGGCGGCCTCGTCCTTCGGCGAACCGTAGGTCGGCATCAGCACGGCGCCGTTGACGATCAGGAAGTTTGCGTAGGTCGCGGGCAGGCGCTGTCCGTCGTCGATCACACGCTCCGCCATAGGAAGCGGAATCAACGTGTACGGTTTGTCGCTCAGCGTGTGGAACGCCTGCAACTCCGCTTCCATCCGCTTCAGCGCTCCGTAGTGCTCGTCGCCGGAATCGTCGCAAGCGACGTAGGCGATCGTGTCTTCGCAGCAGAGGCGAGCGAGCGTGTCGACGTGGCTGTCGGTGTCGTCGCCCGCCAGATAACCGTGGCTCAGCCAAAGCAGGCGCGACGCGCCGAAAACCTCTTTGTAAAACGCTTCCAGCTCTTCCTTTGAAAAGTGGTCGTTGCGGTTCGGCGACAGCAGGCACGCTTCGGTGGTCAGGATCGTGCC
>CAYSXF010000169.1:2847-7573 GCA_964434815.1 uncultured Lentisphaeraceae bacterium | reverse complement strand
GTGCTGCTCTGGTGGATGTAGCTGTGCCAGCCGAAGCGCCACGGGTCGTAGGTGAGCCAGCTCACTCCCCAGAATTCGTAGGCGTCCACACCGTACTTGAAGCAGTAGTGCGGCAGCAGGCGCTCAACCGCGCAGAAGGGCGTGTCGGTGCACATCTGGCCGTCGGTGGTGAACCAGATGTGTTCCCCTGCGGCCTTGCGCGCCTGCATTTCGCTCACCGGGAAGCAGCCGTAGTGGCCGACGCCCCAGATGTCGAGCGAGCCGTTCCAGTCTGGACAGTGACGCCACGTGCTGCAGTAGATGCGGATTTTCGGGTCGACCTCGTGGATCATCGCGCAGAGCGCCTTCATCTGGTCGATGATTGGCTTTTTTGTGAGGAAGGGTTCGTCGGAGATATACAGCACCAGTTTGTCGGACCAGCCCTTGGCCTTCACATGTTCCCAGTAGAGGCGCAGGCAGGCCTGATAGGTCTCCTTGTAGGCTTGGCGCAGTTTGTTTCGGTCGGCGTCTTTGAAGGGATACTCGCCTTCGAACGGTTTTTCATTGAGCACGTTTTTGGGCGGGTGCTCCCAGCCGAAAAGGTAGAAGAAGTTAGGCATGTAGGATGTCGGGAACTTCAGTTCGCCGAAATAGTGCTGCGCGGCTTTGTCGTAAGCGGCGAAGTCGCCGGTGACGTTGCCCTGCGAGTCGCGCGTGAAACGAGGGTCCATATCGATGCCGTCGGGGCAGACTTTCTTTGCGGCCATGAGGCGCATGATGCGGTCGCGCTGCACGTCGGCGGGAGTGCCGTCCGCGAGCCAGTGCTCGTTCAGCCGCAGATCGAAGATCGCGGCGCAGGAGGGCGTCTGCGGCAGGGCGAAGTCCCAGACCGTCACGGTGAACGGTAGCGTCTCGATCACTTTGTCACCCGCGAGCAGGCAGATCTTGCCTTTGTAGAGCCCGGCGGGGGTGTCGGACGCAGCTTTGAACGAGAGCCAAATCGGCTGCGTCTGGTTCGCGGTGAGGCTGCCGCTGGCGGTCGGCCGGATGGGGTCGGGCCACCAGCCGGACCAACCGTCAGAAGCGCCCGCGCCGGTGGGGTACTTCAGCTCCCATGCCGGGGTCGTGAGGTTGTAGTAGGCGGTGCGGTGGTCGATCGGCACGTAGCCGACCCAGCCCACGGTGAAGTCGGTCAGCACATGTCCTTTCTTGTGTTTAGGCGCCTGCACATCGACGCGGAGGTTCGGGATGTCGCGTCCGGAGCGGAGCGCGACCTGGAGCGATTCTTCTTCGTTGCGGGCGAGCGAGATCGCGAGCGGCGCGGGCTTCAGCGGCGGCAGGGTTTCGTGAAAGACTTTGATGACAGTGTCGACAGGCCATGTCACGAACTCCTCTGCACCGAGCGCGGGGCTTTCGGGATCGCCGGTCGCGGCCTCCAGGCATTCGGCGAGGAAGGCGCCGTCATGTTTGAGCGTGCCGCGGTCGTTCATGGTCAGGTGCAATTGGAACTGCGTCGCGTCCTGAGGGACCGTGACGGTGCCGAACATGGGCGTCCACGGGGTGTCGCCGCTGATGGGCGAACCGGCGCTCAGGAAACCGCCGGAAACGACCGCGCCTTTCGCGCTGCGCAAGTGCGCGTTCAGGCTGGCGTTGCCCACCAGCGCTTCGCAGGCGAGCCACGCGCCATAGAGGTAGCTGTGGCCGGGCTTGACGGGGACGGACTGATACCAGCCGCGCCACGACTCCTTTGCGGTGGTGGGTACCGTGAGGCGGGCATACCGCTTGCCGAAACCGCCGGGTGTGCCGAACGAGAAGGATACTCCGGGTTCGGAAGCGCTGTGAGTCCAGACGTCGGGAGCGTCTGCGCCGGTCTCGAAGTCGGGGTTCTTAACGAGGTTGACAGGGCTGTTGAGCAGTTTGGCAAAGGCCTGCGCGTCGGTGTCGCCCAGACGGTCCGCCAGAATCTGGTCGGAGGGGATGGCGCTGCCGAGGGCGGATGCGGAGACTTTCGCTGGCGTTGCTTGGGCTCCGGTGTCGGCAACATAAAGATAGTACGTCTGCGCGGTGCGCGCGGCTGGCGCACAAGAGAAGAGGAGGCGGTCGCCAAGGCGGCAGCTCTCGACCGTTTTACTGTCGAAGGTCAGGAGAAAACGAGGAACGGCAATACCGCGCGAGGCGCTGTTGAGATCGACCACGGCCAACAGGTCGGCAGCGGGCTCAGCGCGCAGGTTGACGAGTCGCACGGGCAGGCGGTAAAGCCAGCGGGGAGCATGCCGGTCGGTCTTAGGCCACGCGGCGTCCGCGCCTTGTTCCTGAAGCTTCATGCGTTCGACCGCGCCTGCGCAAGCGGTGGCGCGAGGCGGCTCTTTGTCGGTCTGGAACGAGAAGGCGTCGTACCATGCGGTGCCCGTGCCGTAGAGCACCGAACCGGTCTGCAAGCGTGTGGCCCCTTCTGGTACGGTGAAGGTGAGGACCTGCTCTTTCCAGCCGAACGTGCCTTCGCCGCTCCGTGCGGTTTGGTTGATGCGCTGCGGATTCGTGTCATCGCCGACATGGACGTACCAGCCTGCCGCACCCTTCACGTTCTCGCCCCGGATGCGGACTCGGATTGTGCAGTGCGCGCCGGGTACGACCGCGAAGTCGGAGCGTGCGAAACCGAACCAGGATTTTTCGGCATCGGGATCAGATTCGGCCTTGAGGCAGTGAGTGCCAGAGAAGGGCGTGTCTGCCGACCACGAAAGGCGGTGTTTCGGGGTGGTCTGAGCCGTCTGCCAGCCGAAAGGCCGATTTTTGGCGCCTTTTTCGAAGTCGCCGTTGAGGTCGGTGAAGGCGCGTTTATCGAAGCTGTCAGCCAGCCCCCAGGCGTGCGCGTTGTCGAAATAGATCATATAGGTGGTAGAGGTGCCCGGTGCGCAGACAGCGGGCAGAACGAGCGTGGCGCCGGGCGGGATCGCGCCGGTGGTGAAGGCCGTGCTCTGGTCGGGCAGCCACAGGCCGTAAAGCAATTGCGTGCCGTTCTGATCCGTGACGCGCAGGGCTTCTGCGCGTGCCCCAGCGAGCGGGGCCTGGCCGGGGGCAGCGCCAACGGTGAGCGAGACGGGCGTTCCTTCAAGAGCCGTGCCTGTCGGATTCGTGACGGTGACGGGAAAGCGGGCGTGCCAGACATCGCCTCGTCCGAGCCAGAGCGGGTGCTGCCATTCGGCGGCAGAGAGGCTGCTGCAGGCCAGCAGAACAGGAACAAGAGCAGCGTATTTTGTGAACATTCGAACAGACCTCCAAACGTGTTGCCGTAACTGTAAGGGGTTGACTGTTCACTGTCGAGAGGGAAGTGGGTGATGACGTTTGCTTACCTGAATGTTATACGACTAAAGCACTATTCATGCAAAGGGTTCCATTCTTGACACATATCACTTACTGAATGACAATACGCAAATGTTGGTTTTTTTGATGTGGCACATAAGTTTGACATGTCAGAAAAGCACCCTTAGCGCATGAAAAGGAGTCTGGTGATGAAATCGAGTCAATGGGCAGCGGCGGCGGTGATTTGTGCCGTATGGACGGCGCAGGCGCAGATTCAAACGGCGGGCAATCTGCTGTTAAATATCGACCCATCGAGTCTTTCGGGGCTGATCAACGGGGCAAAAGTCTCTTCTTGGACGAACTCCGGCACGCTAGGGGGGTGTTTCATTCCGGCCGTGAGCGGCCAGGGGGCGGTTTATCAGACCAGTGTCGGCGGGGCTCCTGCCGTGACGTTCGCGGCGTCCGCCAACTCCGTGATGACGAACACGGTTCCTCCGCCTTCATCGATTCTGAGCAACAACATCTGGAGCGCGGAGATCTGGGTTCTCAACCCGACCTTGGAAAGCCCCGAGGACCAACTTTCTTGGACGGACCGCGGCAGTTGGATCGGGTCGTCCGACGGCACCTGCATGGAGATCCGCTATTGCGGGGACTCTGCAAACGCGGTGGAGCACTACAACAGCACCTGCAACATCCCTTGGACATCGGCCATCCCTCAAGCAGGCATTTGGCACCATGTCGCCATCACGCGGGACACGAACGGCGTTGAGCGCCTGTATGCGGATGGCGTGCTGTTTACCACCAAGACACCGGCGGTCAGCAATTTGCGCAGCGGCGCGCCGTTCGCCTTGGGCGGCGTATGGGACCGGGGCGCGCTCAACTGGCAGATGCTTTTCAGCGGGTCGCTGGCGCGTGCGCGAGTCCACAGCGGCACGCTGAGCGGGGCGCAAGTGCTGAACAACTATCAGTACGAGCGCACGACGTATCAGACCGTCTGGAACGGTACGGCGGGAACTGCGCTGCTATGGGCAGATTCGGCCAACTGGCTAGGCGGCAATGTCGGCGTGGACGGCGGAACGGTCTGGGTCGACAACGGCGGGACGGCGGTGCTGACGAACAACCTGTCCCTGTTCTATCTGTTTCCGACGCACGGCGGACTCGTCGTCACGAACGGGGCGGCGCTCGCCTTGTCTGCGACATCAACGACGGTCAATATGGGTAACGGCTCGGGCAAGCAGTTCGCGCTCACTGTAGCTGCGGGCAGTTTCTTGCTTCCGGGTGCCAATGTCAACAACCTCTACATGGGCGTGAACGGCGGACGTGCGGATGTGGTGCTCGGCGGAAGCGGTGCCAGTGCGCTTCTTGACATCGACCGGGATTTGATCGTCGGCAACGGTGCGGGGACGATCGGGCGCATGACGATCGGCAACGGGGGCGCGGCCTACAC
>CAYSXF010000169.1:0-2837 GCA_964434815.1 uncultured Lentisphaeraceae bacterium | reverse complement strand
CTTCGAACGGGTATTTCTATGTGGCCAACAGCGTCGGCTCGGACGGGCGATTGGACGTGAATGGCGGTCAGGTTGGGTTCCGCACGGTTGACCGGGCGTTCGTGGTCAGCGCCAACGGCGGACGGGGCGTCGTCAATGTGAATGGCGGAACGATCGATTCCACGGGCGATTTCCAGTGGTCATCGGGAACCTCCTCAAGCAACGCCTACGGCGCCGTGAATGTGAGCAACAGCGTTCTGCGGGCCAAACGCTTTTTCGCTGGGAACACGGCGGGAACGAATCTATTGTATGTGAACGGCGGCACCCTTCAGGCGCGCGACACGCGCACTGACTTCATGTATAACCTGACGGGCGTCTATATTCAGTCAGGGGGCGTGACCTTCGACATCCCGACCAATGTGTCGGTGACCGCCGCACAAGGGTTGCTGACTGATCCCGTAAGCGTGGGTGGCGGATTGACCAAAACCAGCGCAGGCCGCCTTACACTCTCGGGCGTCAACACGTTCTCAGGCAACATCAACGTCAACGCCGGCGATCTCTTCTTCCGCAACGCCAGCGGAATTCCAGCCGGTTACGCCGGGACGGTTACGCTCGCCAATAACGCCTCAGTCGGTTACGAGAAGTCGGGCGGCGCGGCGCAGGTTCTGTCCCGGCTCAACGCGGCTTCCTCTGGCTA
Organism: uncultured Lentisphaeraceae bacterium; assembly: GCA_964434815.1. Classification (GTDB taxonomy): domain Bacteria; phylum Verrucomicrobiota; class Kiritimatiellia; order RFP12; family UBA1067; genus CAYSXF01. The sequence goes on along the minus strand of CAYSXF010000169.1, from coordinate 2,161 downwards.
TCTGACGCTTTTCGGGGCGAACGCGGCCGAGAACGTGGACTTCTCTTCATTCCCCAACATGAAGCTGTCCTTCGTTGGCGTGGCCAACTATACCGGCACGTTCACTCCGTACCCCGGGCAGTACACCTTCAAGGTCGAGAGCAGCGTGGTCACTAACGGAGCCGTGCTGACTGACAACGGCGGGACGCCCGGACATCTGTCAATCACCGGCACGTCAGGCGGCGGCATGATTCTCACCAACAACAACACGTTCACCGGCGGCGTCGAAGTCGACGGGGCCTATGTGGTGCTCGGCCATGCGAACGCGTTCGGCGTGCAGACCAACATAAGCGTGCGCGACGTGCAGCTCCGCAACGGAGGCGTCCTCCGATTCGATGCGGCCATGGATCTGGGTGCGTTCGTCAGCAACCGTCTGGCGACCTCCTCGTCGGGCATCCTGCTGATCGGCGCGGCCAACGCGGGTAAGAGCATCGACCTCAGCAGCTTCCCCGGTATTGTCGTGGGCTCGGGCGAGCTGAGCCTCGACTATTCGGGCAAGCTCACTCCGGCTAACAATGTCTATCGTCTGGGCGGTGGCAATACGGCTTATTCCGGCTTGAACAACCGCGGCCTTTCGGTCAGCAACCTCACCGACAGCGCGGGAACGGCCGCCGTGGTGATCGGTACGCCGGGCATCGCCGAACTCAAGGTCGGGAACAGCTACTCGGGCGGCACGGTGGTCTCCAACCGCGCGGTTCTGTTCTTGAGCGGTGATGGGCTGGGTGCGGTGCCGGCGTCGCCGGCCGCGAACAACCTTGTCTTGGACAATGCCGTGATCCGCAGCGGAGCCGCGAACTTCTCGCTCAACACCAACCGCGGCGTGACGGTCGCCTCCGGCGGCTTGGAACTCAACCCGTGGGGCGGCTACACCATGACCGTCGGCGGCAATCTGGCCGGCTCAGGCAGGATCACCGAGACCGACTCCGGTTACGTGACGTTCGGCGGTGCGGCGAACAGCTACAACGGCAACGTCGTGATCGGCAGCGGCCAGAACATCCGCATCGGCAGCGGCCCGAACTTCAGTTGGACTTCGACGGGCGGCGTGACCGACAACGGAACGCTCTACCTGAAGACCGACACGTCCAAGTCGTTCGGGGACACCGTCAGCGGCAGCGGCGTTGTGCGCAAGGAAGGCAACGGAATATTGACGCTCTCGTCCGCGCAGAGCTATTCGGGCATCACGTACGTCGATGCGGGCGTGTTGCAGGTCTCGGCCACCAACATCCTTCCGCGCGGCGCAGGTAAGGGCATCGTCGAGATCAAGAGCGGAGCCACGCTGGACGCGAACAACCTCAACCTGATGGTCGGCGGGCTCAGCGGCGCGGGTCTGGTGACCAACAGCGCGGGCGGCTTGCGGAACATCTACGTGGGCGAGAATAACGTGACGTCCATCTACACCGGTATCGTCGATCCCGCATTGACGCTGGTCAAGATCGGCGCCGGAAAGCAGACGCTCGCGAATACGAACGGCAGCCTTTCCCAGGCCTCCGTGCAGGTTGGCGCGCTCGAGCTTGCGGGGCCGGTGACCGTCACAGGCACCGTGTCCGTCGCCGACGGAGCCACGCTGATCGTTTCAGACGCGGTTGCGGGTTTGAACGGCGAGTTCTTCGACCTGACGAGTGCGCCGTTGACCAGCGATTTCGGCTCGCTGGCCGCGATCACCTCCTTCCTGGCGAGCCGGACGCCCGCTCTGACAATTAATAGCTCGTATCTCGGCGCCAACTTCGATCTCGGCGCGACCGCCACGGGATATACGCCGTACTTCCCAGCCCCGTACAATGTCATGACGAAGGATAACTTTGTCACGCGGTGGACGGGCTTTTTCAACGCGGAGCAGGCGGGCAGCTACACCTTCGCGACGGCGAGTGATGACGGCAGCATGCTTTTCATCGACGGAGCGACCGTGGTGAACAACAATGCGATGCAAAGTTATGCGCCGGGCAGCAAAGTCAGCGGCAGCGTCACGCTGACGGCCGGCCTGCACGCGATTGTCATCGTGATGTACGAGGCGGGCGGCGATCAGGGCCTCTCCGTTTGGGTGACCGTGCCCGGAGGTACCCAGCAGACCCTCTGTCTCTTATACACATCTCCGAGCCCACGAGACAGGCAGAAACATCGTATG
>CAYSXF010000168.1:0-7583 GCA_964434815.1 uncultured Lentisphaeraceae bacterium | reverse complement strand
TTCCACACCATTGCCAGCGCTCCCGCCAACAGCGCGAGTCCGCACGGCTGCACAGCCGTCAGTGCGCCGAGCGAAACCGCGCCCGCCATGCCCATCGGACGATGATCCGCTACTCGCTGCGCCACCGCCGCTGCCGCCTTGCAGACCGCGCACAGCCGTGAGCTCTGTTCCGTCTGCACCAGCGTCCGCCACGCGGACAGACCCAGCGAAACGCCCAGCACCAACAGCAAGCCTAAACGGGCCGCGCGTTTCGCGACGTTCCAGCGGTTATCCCGCAGCGCTGCCGCAGCCTGCTGTCTGACCTCCTCACATATGCGGAACATCGGCTCGCGAGGACGCTCGCCCTCCAGTTCCAACCTCCGTCCTCCGTCCTCCGACCTCAGATCCCCGATCTCGCCGGGAAATGCGTAGAACGTCACCGTGCAGGCGTCCGGCGGTGCGGGCGGCGCATATGCCTGCAGCGCCCCCGCTCTGACCAGCCGGTTCGCAACCCCCACCTGCGTGCTCGGGCAGCAGCCGCCCGCAACATCCGGATCGCTGCCTGTCAGCACCAGATACGGCTCGCGGGCGCCGATAAGCTTCAGCAGCCGCTGTTTGAAATCGCGGGGCGCCGCACGCAGCGCGGCCAAGGCTACGTCAGTCAGCTCCGGCACCGCACCGATGACCGTCGCCGCGCATTGTGCGCCGCGGCCGAGCGGTTCTAAAATGAACGCCACACCGCGCGCGCGGCAAGCCGCCGCATAGGTCTCGCACGGCTGCGCATCAGGCGCCCGCGTGGGCGGCAGCCGCAGCAGCCCGTTCTGTCCGGCCAAGAACTCCGGAACAAGCGTCGCCACGCCGCGCCGCACCACACTGCCGTCCTTCAGCACCAACGCGCGGAATGGCCCCGGATAGACGAACGTTGAAAGTTGAGCGTTGAGCGTTGAGCGTTGAGCGTTTTCAATGCCCTCAGCCAGCCTCTGGCAGTCTGTATCGAAGGTGTTGCAGTCGAAAGGCACCGGATCGCTGTCCAGCCGCGCCAGCAGCTCCGGCGAGGCCTCGGCCACCGACAACACGTCGCGGTACGGCCACAACCGATAGATCCCGCCGGTCTTCTCGCAGACGCGGATCGCGCCGACAATCAGATGCCGGTCATCGTCCAGAACCGCAGCCGCATCGCCTCGATAGACTGCCGTCCGACCCGTGTCGTAGCACGGACCGGATTTGCCTTTCAGCGCGACGACGCGAACCGATGCGAAATCATCGAGCACCTCGAAGCGAATCGCGAACGCTCCCGCCTCCTCGAGCGCCGCCAGCACATCCAGCCGCCGCTCCCAGCGGCACCTCGCTTCCAGACAGCCCCTGCGCGGTAGCGCCGCGAACGCGTCGCGCACCGCCTCCGCTGTTGGCTCGTTCAGCCTTGCCGTGTGTTCCTGAAAAGGCGCATCCACGTTCGCCATCATCCACCCCCGGAATTGCGGTGCCGACGCACCGTCGCCCCCAACGCACCAATCAGATCATCCACTGCGCGTTCATCAGTCAGTCTTCCCATGGACACCCGCACCGTTCCCAGCGCCTCGCGCAGCGTCAGCCCCATCGCCAGCAGCGCCCGCGAGGGCTCAGGCTTGGACTCCGAACAGGCCGAGCCTGTGCCCACTGCAAAACCCTGCTGGTCAAGATCCGTAGCCAGCGCGTGGCCGTCGAGTCCCGCAAACGAGAGCGACACCAGCCCCGGCAAGCCAGTCGCAGGATCGCCGTTCACCCGGCACGCCGCATCCATTACACGCGCTGCCTCAGCGAGGCGGCGCGCCAGCGCCCGCAGTCGCGGCGTCTCCTGCGGCATCAGCGACAGCGACTGCCCGAGCGCAGCAACAGCGCCGGCCAGCCCCGGCAGATTCTCAGTGCCGGCCCGTAGCCCGTGCTCCTGCTCACCGCCTGCAATCCAGCCCGCTCCGCCGTCCCACCGCAGGCAAACGCCGCCGCAGCCGCGAGGCCCTCCGAACTTGTGCGCCGCGAACACGTAGAACTCGCAGCACAGCTCCGACAACTTCACGGGCACATGCCCCACCGCCTGCGCACCGTCCACATGGCACAGCACGCCGCGCCGCGCGCACAGCGCCGAGAGCGCGGCCACATCGTGTATCACGCCCGTCTCGTTCGCCGCATGCGAGCAGCAGAAGAGCCGCGTATCCGGTTTCAGCGCGGCAGCCAGTGCGGCAGGCGTGACGCGCCCCGCCCGATCAGGCGCGAGCACATCCATGCGCTCCGCAGTTAACCGCGCGGCCTGCCACACCGAAGCATGCACGTCCGCCGCCACGAGAATCCGCCCTGCCGGGAAACGCGCCACGACGCTGCGGATCACCCAGTTGTTCGCCTCGGTCGCGCCGGACATGAGCAGCACGCGTCCGTCGGTGAAATCCAGTCCTTGTGCGAACGCCGCTTTCAATCCGCGCAGCCCGAGCGCCGCAGCCCGTCCCGCCGCATGCCCGGCCGAGGGATTGCCGTACCATCGCCGCGCCGCAGACGCCTGTGCGTCGAGCGCCTCTGGGAACGGTGGCGCAGATGCGGCCGTGTCGAAGTAACGCCCTTCATCCGTCATGAGCACGTGCCCCCCTTGCAGTCGCAGTTGCCTGTCGTGTCACGCATAGCCGGCTCCACGATACGGACGAAGAAGCGCGCCGCCGCGACAGCGCCGACGACGGGCGACAGCACGTAGACGTGAAAGAACCCGCCCATGCGATCTGGAAAGGCGGCAGCGCCCCAGCCCATCAGCCAAGCCACAAGGCGCGGGCCAAGATCGCGTGCGGGATTCAGTCCAGCCTGCGTCAAGGGCCCTATCAAACAGATGACCGACGTCACCGTCAGCCCGATGAACACAGGGGCCAGCGCGTCGTTCGGCCGTCCCACGTTGCAGCCCTCGGTCAGCGCGAAGATCATCAGAACCAGCAGGAATGTGCCCAGCGCCTCCGCAAACATCGCCAAAACGAATGAGACATGGGCTGTGCAGCCTGGATTGGGATAGAACTCGCCGAACATCATCGCCGTCCGCACCGATTCCGGCGAGCCCCGGACCATGTGGTGTTCCGCTTCGAACGCCGCGATGGACGGCGCGAACAGCGCGTATAAAACCAGCCCCGCGAGAAAAGCGCCGGCGATTTGCGATGCGAGGTAGACCGGCATTTTCCGCACCGCCATGCGCCCGCTCGCCACCATCGCGAGCGTCACGGCCGGATTGAGATGCGCGCAGGACAAGTGCCGCGTCAGATAGATCGCCAGCATCGCGCCGACGCCCCAAACCACCGCCACCGGCAACACCCCTTGGTGTGCCTGAAAAAGGACGGCGACCGCAACCGATCCGCACCCCAGCAGCACCAGCAGAAATGTGCCCAGCGTCTCACCGATGACATCCCTTCTGACCTTCATATCCGATCTCCAGTAGTAGACTTGCACACATAGTGAAGCACATCTACTAGGTCAGAGGCAATACAGAATAGAAATTAATGGATCAGCATCGCATAGGAGCATCGGATCAGTCGGCCTTGCCGGTGACCGAGAGATGGTCGAATTGCGCCCAGTGGACGCAGGGCACGGCGCAGGGCAGGGAGTAGTGGACAAAGCCGACCTCGATCTCCGCCTTCATTTTCGGCTGCGTGATGGCTGCCACCTGCTTCCACACTTTACCGTCCTTTGAGATAGAGGCGGAAAGCTCCTGCCCCCTGCGCACCAGCTTGAACCACTTGCAGTCGCGGCCGATGTCGCCCGAAGGCTGGTTGCCCGCACCGTTGATCATCGTGCTGTCGCAATGGCGGGTCGCGCCGTCGGCTGAGCCCATGAGGGCGATGTACGGGATCTGAGCGCCGCCGAGCGGTTCGCCCGGCCGGGGGGCAAGGCTGTCGCGCAGGATGATGCCGGAATACCAGTTGCCCGCCGACTCAAGGCGCGTGCCGTCGGCCAGCGCCCGGTCGGAGGTGATACCGGCTAGATGGGCGATGATCGTGACATCGCCTGTATGCGGGCGGGTCAGGAGGCCCATGGAATCGCCGACCAGCGTCACCGTGCCGCTCGCCACGGCGCGGTTCATGGGATAGAGATGGTGTTCGAGTTCGGTGAGCGTCATGCCGTTCGCATCTGTGACAACAGCCGGTGCCGTTTGGCGGACGACAACGGGCTTGCTGTCAACCGTGCGATTATCGTCAGTGATGGCGCGCGCAAAGACTGCCTTGGCTTCGCCACCCCAGATGGGTGCGGACACGGTTTGCGCAGGCTGCTCCGTGCCGCCGAGAAAGTAGTTTTCCGATTGCGCGCCCTGCTGCGAGAAATAGTCGAAGTGGTCGTTGACGGCGTAATAGTCGATGCGTTTGATTTTGCCCGCGAAACCGGCCAGCCGGCTGGACAGCTCCAGCCTGACGCCGTCCGCCAAGCGCGCTTGGACACTCGGGGCGGGCTCGCTCGCGCCAGCCGCGTGCGCGAAGGCGTATGCCGGCACGGTCGTGGTGCCCAGGCCCGGGCTCGACCACGTCATCTGCAGGAAATCGTCGGCCTGATTGCGACGGCCCTTCCCGTGATAGAACGAGACACACACCGGATGAAAGCCCGCCTTGAGCGCGGCCGTGCCCGGATACCGGGCGATGGAGCGGTCGCCGTCGGCATCGATGATGACCGTGTTGTCTACGGCAAGCCTGACGCCGCTGGCGGCGACCAGATTGAAGGTGTAGAGTCCGTCCACCGGGATGCGCAGGTATCCGTCAAAACCGAAGGCATAGCCGTTGCGCCGCAGCCTCGGGGTGATGTCGGGCGCGGCGGTGATGCCCGTGCGGAGGGGTTTCAGCGAAGCGAAATCCGGAAGGGCGGACCACGTGTCCGGTTTGGGCGACTCGAAATATCGGTAGGCAAGGCCGGGAGCCAAGCCGCTGACTTGCGCGGGAGCCAGCGGCCGGCTGGGCGTCGCGGCCAACAGGACTCCCGGCGACCTTTGATTGAAGATGTCGCGGAGAACGATTCGCACGCTCACCTTGCCTGCAGGCGCAGCCGGCAGCGCGAGGCCGCACTCGCGAGCCTCGGGATCGTTCCACGAAGATGAGGCCGCGCGATTGTCTCCGTCAAAGACATCGATGTCGTAGCCCAACTGGGGAGCGGACTTCACGTCGACGCTCCAGCGGACAACCACCTGTTTGCCCAGGTATTCGGCCGTGGGCTTCTCGATCTTTGCGGCGTCAAAGAAATCGGGCTGGCCGGGCTGACGGAGCGCGAAGTTCTGATGAACCACCGGCCCCGTCTTGCGCTTTCCGGTGGCGGGGTCTGCGGGATTCGCCGTGGTCTCCATGAGCACGCCGTTGCCGTTCTCGCCGGCCGCAAGCGTGATGGTGTTGCCGCCGGCGTTGTTCGCAGTGAAGTTCGTCCGCGAAGTCCATTGTCCGCTGCAGAAGGCATAGCAGTTGCGGAACTCTGCGGCGGCCTTTTCCGGGGCGCTGGCACCGAACCATTCCATGAAGCCCTGCATGTTGTTGAACCCGGTCAGCTCCGCAGGAAACTTGAAGGTGGCCATGTGGCGCCACTCCCCGGTTTCCAGGCTCTTCATCCAGACCCCGGCGTAGCCCACGTGCGGCGCGTGGTCAGTCGGCGTCCAGACGCGATGGACGAAGCGATACCACTGGTTCACCTTGAACTCATCGGACGGCCACATGCCCGACACGCCGCCTGAAGAGCCTTCCCAGGTGGACCGGTGCCAGCCCATGTGCGGGCCGGCATGGACGAAATCGATGCCGCTCGCCGGAGCATCCCTGCCGGTCACGCCCCACGTCGACCACAACAGGTGCGTGCTCTTTTCGGATGAGTTAAGCTGGACGCCACCGTAGTACTCGCACCCCCACCTTTCCTTGGACCGGCTGTGATGCGGGTAGGTGGCGATGTAGATAGCCTGCGTCCAATACGGATAGCGCGCATCGTAGGTCACGCATTCCAGATCATCCTTGGACTCGGGCACGAGGTCGAAATAACTCGCTTGGCCCGCCAGCGGCAAAAGGACAGACGCGGCGGCGGGGAGGAGAGACGGAAATAAATACCGAGAGTGTGAAATCATAACAGTTTACATTTAGAGGGCTACTTGTAGCGTCAGGTTTTGGCATCGCCTTTCGACATGGGCTCCCGTTGAACACACCCGAGTCGTGTTTCGCAGTTCAGATGCAGGTTTCACTCGGCATCATCGCCCTCTCCTGGGCTTACCACGCTGAAGGGATAGTCGGTGTCATAGCTGACGGAGTTGGCGAGCTTGCGCCTGACGCGAACGAACCAGCTCGTCGCGGTCTGCACCGTTTTCACGCTGGGCGCGGCCTTGGCAGGAATGGTGAACGTCAGGTCGAACTCCTCGGCCTCTGCGATGTTCAGCGGGGCGCGGTCGACCACCATGTGCTTGTGCGCGACGCGCGTGCCGTTTGGGCCGACTTTCTCGCAGGTGATCTGCACCTGAAAAGAGGCCAGACGAGCGGGGCCTTTCTGGCGGATGAAGAGCGACGCGGTCTGGCTCGGCACAAGCGGGTTGATGTCGATCTCCACGACCGGATCGGGCACGCGCACAGAGCCTGCGGCGCGGGCAACCCAATAGATCAGGTAGCCTTCGATGGCACAACAGATGAAATACACCCACAGTTTTTCGCTGCTGATCGAAGAGCCCTGGCCGATGCGTATGTTCGGCAGCCCGACCACGATGAACAGCCCCAGCGCCAGGATGATGACGCCAAGGCACCCCATGACCCCCTGCGTGGAAACCGCGGGTGCCAGCCGGTAGCGCAGACGCTCGCCCTGCGAAATGAATGTTTCGGTCTTCTGCGGCTTGCGCCGGAACGCGCCCCGCAAAAAGAAGCCGCCCAAAAGAATGAACGAGCCGGGAATCAGTGCGCCCAAGTAAAACTTCGCGCGGAAGCGACGCACCAGCACCGACTTCTCCGGCTCTGCGGGATCATACCAGCACGCGTGCTTGTCACCTTTTTTAAGGAGCGGCATCTCCCCCTCGTCCGTCATGATGCCCTCGTGGTTATCATAGCCCTCCGCCGAGAAGGTCTTGTCCTGCACCTGATAGGCCCACCTGAACACCGTGTGGGCGTGATGCGCTTCCACCCAGCGCCCGCCGAGAGCCGATGAATGCGCCATCGTGAAAGTGCGCTCCCCGAGAATTTCGCACTCCGTCTGCTGGTACACGCATGCAATGCGGTAATCGAGGATCGCCTGCAGCGCGAATGGCGTCATCAGGCCGAGGCCCACCAAAACGAAGAGCGCGAAAAGCGGCCAGGCCTTACGTGCTGGGTCAGAGTCATTCATAACATTATGTTGCTGGAAACACGCCGCGAGGTCAAGCCCGGCGGACGATCTCGTTGGCCGACCATTTCAGCGCAACCAAACGCCGCTTATTAGGTTAAAGTCAACACCGCATGAATCGCTGTGGCCCAAGGGTTGCGTAATAATACGGGATCGGGCTATACTGAACCCCACAGCCTCTGAAGCCAACCCTGAACTCTGACAGTCCACATTTTACGGAGAGCATTATGCCGAAACCGTTTACGACCTGTCTCTTATACACATCTGACGCTGCCGACGAATAGAGAGGTGTA
>CAYSXF010000167.1:564-7584 GCA_964434815.1 uncultured Lentisphaeraceae bacterium | reverse complement strand
GGGCTCGCCCTCGTGGCCTTCCACGATCAGCACCTGGTGTTGGCAGCGCGACACAGACGACTTCGTTTTGCGGGCGGCAGTCTTCCAGGTATCGTCGCGCTGTTCAAGGGCGTCGATGATGCGGGCCAGCGGGCCGAGGTAGCCCGCGTCGAACTGCTCAATCGCGCTGACCAGCTTCGCCGGGTCGAAGCCGCGCAGGGGATTGAAGCGCGAACGCTGCACGCTGACCACGCGCTGTGCGCTCAGGTCGGGCTTCGTTTTTTTGGGCGCGTAGTACATTCTGTTCGGGCTCATGGCATGCACCCTCTTTCACGCACGCCGGTGCCGTCAGGGTGGCGTTGCGCGGTTTCGGATTTGGCTTCCTGCTTGCGGCCGAAAGCGCTGTCGGAGACAGCCTCGGCGAGGCGGGCGTAAGTCGATGCGAGCAGCAGATGGTTCTCGATCTTGTCTTTGTAGTTCTGGTCCCTGCCGTTGGCGTTCAGCTCTTTGCACGATCCGACCAGGATGTGCTTTTGCAGCAGAGAGACCACCGGCAGAGCGCCGGGCAGATCGGCGGGGAGCAGCCACAGCGGCTCGCTGCGCAGCTTGCCCGTCACGGGGTGTACCGTCTGAATGCCCTCGGTCGCTGTGAGCAGCTCATTGATAACCATTTCAATGGCCTCGTCGCGGTTGCACGCGATGACGGGATAGACGGTCTCGTTGGCGGGCGTGATGCGGCATGCCTGCGTGATGCCGCAGCCTGGCTTGCCCGTGAACTCAACAGCCGCACACTTGAGCCCCGACCAGACTTTGCGCTCGCCCTCCCAGATCACGCCGCCGCACTCGATACGGCCGTCCAGCTTCAGCTCGGCGGCGTTGTCGATATGAGGAGGGATGCCGTTGAGCATCAGGCAGAGGTCGCGGGCCAGGTCGCGGAGAGGACCGGCATCGACAAACAGACACGAGACACCGAGCGTCGCAAACAGGGCGGGCACGCGGGAACGAACGGACTCGGCGGCGACGGCCTCAGCCCATACGGTGGACTTGCGGCCGGTGGACGGGTCCAACTCGCGGCAGGTGAACCAACACTGATCGCCGGTGTCGAGGCCCGCGTAACGCACGCGGCCTTCAGGCGCGGGCTGGAGCGTAAGAAACACGGGCTCCAACGTCGTCGAGCGCGTGATGACTTCGGGCGTCACGGCCTGGGCGCTGCTGCGCGGGATCGCCAGGCGGTCGCAGCAGAACGCCTTCATGGCCAGCGGATCAATGACGGCCGATATCCAGTCCGAAACAAACATGATGACGGGAAGCCCGCTGCAACACATCTGCGAGACGCGAACGCTCCACCTGCGCTCTGCGATCCGCTCGGGGTTGCGGGCCGATGGAATGATGCGCGTGCGGTCCAGCTCGGTGCCGCAGTCGGGACATGCAAAGATGTAAGTGCCCGTCCGCGAAAAGGCGGTGTGGCCTCCGATGCCGTCAACGAAGTCGCCCTCGGCGGTCAGCCAGGGATTTTCTTCAGCCTTGCCCTGGTCCATGCGGCAGATCTTCGGCCATGCCTCTTCGGGGTTGTGCCGGGCTCCACAATGCGGGCACTCCAGGAGGCCGACGATCTTGCAGCCTTCCTCGAACGCCTTGTTTTGCCCGGCCCCCGCATAGCGCTGGGTTCCGATGGAAATTTCAAGCCGGAGCCCGGAGGCCGTCATGCGCCCCTTGAGGTACTTCGCGTTGGCTGCCTTGATGTCGTCTGGCTCGTCTTTGATCACGCAGTCTGCGGAAAACGTCGTGGGGATCTTGGCATTGATGCCGCGCGTGTAGGACATGGCCGGGACCGGCCCGCCCGTGAAGAGCATCGCTCCCTTGCGGTCGGCTGCCTTGCCGCTGGCGTTGAGGCCCTTTCCCATCTTGATCATCTGGGCGAGCCAGGGGATTTGATCCAGGACTTCAGGGCGTTCTTTGCCGTCGACGATGCCTTCAACCAGGTCATCATCCGGGAGGGCATAAAAAGAGTTCATACCCTTGATCGCGCAGAGGTAGGCTTTGAGGTGCAGGGCCAGAATCGTTTTGCCGAACTGAGCGCCTCCGCACACGTCGATCACGGAATCAGGCAGGCGGGCGAAGATACCGGGAGCGCACATGCCGAACAGGACGGAGCGCTCCGCGTCGGTGAGGTACGACGTGTCATTGCCCAACACGTGGTCGATTAAGCCGATGACCCAGCGAAGGGACTCGCGGCCGTTGGTGCTGTAGCGCACAAAGCAGGGTTTGCCGTTCTTTTCGATGCGAACCTTGGCGTGGTCGCACATGAAGGCGTAGAACGTGATATCGACCGGGACGTCAATCGCGGGCTTCACGGGAGCGACGGCCGCACGCACGCGGTCGAGTGTGGAGACGCCGCGCTTCATGCGGGCACCTGCTGGCTGGCCTTCTCCAGCGCGGCCAGGAAGGCACGCAGGGCGGTCTCGGCTTCGGGATTGCCCTTGGCCTGATCCATCAGCTCTTGAACACCCGCGTCACGGGTGCTCTGATTCTTCGATTGCAGCTCGCGATCGGCCAGATCCAGCTTGAGCAGCGATACAGCCGTCTTCTCGCTGATGTCGCGCAGGGCGAGGTCCAGGCGCAGGCCGTGCAGGCGGTTGCGGATCGTCTCATCCACGTTGGGCGGCAGATCCACGCACGCCTCGTCGGCTGCCTGGATGGCCTTGTTGATTCTCCACGTGGCCATTTGCGTGCTGATGCAATTGTGGATCGCCCCGTTGGAAGACTTAAGGCCCCTCGCCACAAGCCATGCGTGCAGGTCGTCATAGCCCGGCGCGTCTGCGGCTACGTATCCGAAGAAGTCGTCGAGCGCCCCTAAGCGGGTGAGCTGTGCGTACAGGCTGTGGGAGGGGATTTTCATTCTTCCGTTGTTGTTGGATGAATTTCGTTTTGGCGAAAGCGCACACGCGGTGCGCTTTCGCGTAAATCAGGTTTCAAGGTTCAGCGCGGCGATGGCCTTATGCCCGTCTGGCGTGATCTTCCAGAGCCAGCCGCGCAGGCTGTCCTTGCGCTTGGAGGCGTGATCCTGGTCTAGCAGCGCCTGAAGCGCATCGGCCGTGTGTTCGGGCGTGGCGGCGGGCAGGCTGCCGATCTGAAGATCGACCACGAGCTGCCGCTGCTGCACCTCAAGGCCGGAGTAGTTGTCGAGCGCCTGAAGCAGGCTGCGCTTGTAGAGGTTCAGTTTCTCTTCGGTCATCATGGGTTAGCCCTCTTCGTTGATGGATGTCGCCAGGGAACTGGGCGCGAGGCCCTTGCCGACCAGGATGCCGATCAGCATGCCGTTTCCACGGTTCGTTTTTTGCAGGCACACGAGCACCTCGTCGATGCGGCGGTGCGTTTTGGCCGCGCGGATCTCGGCGGCGTGATCGTTGTCGTCGATCTTTTTGCGGATGTCGTCGATGTCTTTGCGGCAAATGCCCTGGCAAACGACCAGCTCATTCTTGGTGACGTACGTTCGGGCAACGTCCTCGCCAAGCGGCGGGTTGCGCTCGGGCGGAGGAGGCGGCGGCAAAGCCTGGGCTTCTGCCCTGGCCTTGCGCTGATTGTTGAGCCAGAAGATAATCGCCGTGCAGACCGCTCCCAGGCTGCCGCTTTTGGCAACATCCAGTACGACCGTGGTCGTGGTGCCTTTGTCTTCGGCGAGCGCCGACAGGGGGATGGCCAACGCCAAAACAGCGAAAGCGCACACGCGGTGCGCTTTTGACTTTCGGAGCGAAGAGCGCAGCGGAGTGGCGTTTGAGCGGGGGGAGAACATCCCGCTTCCATCGGCCCGCTTGCGTTCAGTTTTCTGCCGTTTATCCATGGTCTTGACGGTCCTCGGTAGGTTAGCTTTTCATGGTCGGTTTCCCTCGTGTTGAGGAGTTTCCTGCGAAGTGAGGGCATGATGGCAGATCCCTTAGTTACGCGCGTGCGTATGTGCCGTCTGTGCAAAGTATTTAAAAAGCCCAATGATTTCAGCTTTACGCGTAGAAATGTTAGTTGCGGCTAGCTAAGCGCACACGAAAGCGCACCCCGAAAGTGCACGGTGTGCGCTTTTGTAGTTCGCTTTGGAGTGCGCTTTAGAAGGGGGGGAAAAAGACCCTTGTTTTATTTTGCATTTCGCGCTTGTATACACACGCGGAATAGTGTAATCTTTATCTCATTCAAAGGGCGGATGGGCCGCCCGGAGAATAAATAAGGAGAGCGCGATGAACATCACAATCAAGAGCATCGGGAACGCTAAGGGAACGGTAGGGTGGCTGGCTGGCGCGGTGGATCACGTGAGCATCGGGGAGAGCAAGGGCGGAAAGCGCGGCGCGTGGCTGCACCTCAAGGATAAGACGCAAATCTGCCTTGTTCTCAACGATCCGTATGACGCGGGCAGCCAGCACGGCGATTGCGACAGGCTTGAAATTATCAAGCGCCATAACGATCCGTTTATGGGCCTGGAGCTGTGCGTGACGGATGCGTGCTGGGCGAGCATCGAAGCTCTGGCAGAGGGCGTGCGCGAAGAGATGCAGCGCCTCGAAGCCGATGAGCAGCCCGTCAAGTTTGCTCTGTCCAAGGTCTAACCCTAACCCCGTGCCCGGCGGGTAATCCGGGCAGGGAGCATCATGAAATACTGGGATGTTACGTTTGATCACAGCGAGGGCGACGGCGTTAATACGGTGATGACAGGCTATGCGACCGGGCGCTATGTGTGCCGCGTTATGGCGGACACGGAGCGCGATGCGCGGCAGACTTTTGACGCGTGCCACCGGCATGGAAACACTATCGCGAGCGTCGAGGCCGTAGACGCGAACCAGCGCCAAGTGTTAAGATTTGAGAGTGGCAAATAAAAAAGGGAGCCGGTTTCCCGACTCCCTTATCCGGCAGGATGGGCCTGCCAGAGATCAGATCGTTTTAATTCACGCCCTTGTGGGGCGACAGGTGAAGAGTATCAAACGCCGCCTGGGGCGGCAAGGGGTAACATGAGCAGTCTGAACTACACGCCGCGCTGGCCACGCGGGAACGAGCGCACAAAGGCCAACGGGACGATACGCCGCCTGCTGCCGGGCGGAGGCACGATCATCGACGCGAGCAAGCTGCTGGCTGATGCCGTGGTCAGCCGCGCCGGGCGGGCCGCGTATGAGGAGGCTTTCCGGCTGCTGTCGGCCGGGCTATCTCAACTGGAGTCTTACGGCTCCTCGGAACTCACGGTCGGCATCGCCGCGCTTCGCCGCTGCCAGTCCGCGCTCAAGGATTACCTGGCGGGCGTCTCCGACCGCAACGCGGGCGCTGCCAACGGGCTGATGACAATGGCGCTTGACGATCTGCGCGACGCGGCCACGCGGGTGGACGAAGCCGCGCCGCCCGCCAAGCGGACATACACGCTGAGCCCCGAGGCGCACGCCCAGCGCGTGGAGGCTGCGAGCGGGCAAGGGCCTGCCACCGACTACATTATGGTTAGGATGCCGCGCGAGCTGCATGCGCGGATCGCCGCGAAGCGGACACACGACGACGAGGCAATCTGGAAGGTGATCGAAAGGAAGTTCCCATGAGTTATGAACCCGCGTGTGCAAACCCCGAGTGCGAGCATTACAAGGCGGCTGTGCGGACAGGCGTTCCGAACTTCATGCTGCGCGACGAGAGCGCGGAACTGAAGACGTTCAGGCGCGTTCGCCTGATCAACATCGCGACGGGACATGAGGTCAGATTCTGCGACCGGTGCGCCGCAGCAGTGGGTGCGTTCCTACGGGCGTAGCCCTTGGGAAACCAAACAAAAAGCCGCCATGCACTGACCATGCATGGCGGCTTTTTCGCGTCTGAATTGGAAAGCGCACACGGTGTGCACTTTCGCCGTTTTGGCTAATGCACCATAAGTCTGATCAAATAAATGAACAGTCCGAACGCGGCGCTGATTAAGGCGATGATGAGCATGCAGCGCAGCAAAAGAGTGAAGAGGTCGGCCGTGCTGATATCGACGGATATGATTTTGACCTGGATAACTTCCACGGGCTTGCCGCGCACCGGTGCGTTGACTGTGATGCCATTCATGTCCTGGCGTCCTTTCGTTCTTCGAGTCGCTTCTCCAGAGCGACGATGGTTTGCTTCAGCGCAGTGATGGTCTCGCGCTGAGAGCCAATGATTTCGGCCTGAAGCTCAATCTTTTCGTGCATCGCCGCCGTGGCCGTGGCGAGCATTCCTGACAGATCGGCCGGAGTAGCCGCGCCTGGTATAGTAGGCAATGCGCCTGTTTTAGGCAATGCGCCTGTTTTAGGCAATGCCGCATCAATCGCTTTCAGCAGCAGGGGCGTTGTCTCTTTGCCCTTTTCAACGCGCCCTATCGTGGTCTGATTACACCCCACCATCGCACCCAACGCGGCCTGGGAAAGCCCGGCCGATAGGCGTCTAGCCTTAAAATCATGCATAGCTATTTTCCCACTTGACTAGTTTAGGCGTCACGCCTAAACTATGCGCCATTGATTCAACGTGTCGAATCGACGTAACGAAACTTTAGCACTTTGAGAGAGAGCACACAATGGGGAAAACTGACACAGCCGGAGCCAAGGTGATCATTCGCCGGGTGCAGACCTGGAAGAATCTCACGCCTGCCGCTCGCGTCCTGGATGTGACCGAGACGCAGGTGCGCCGCCACCTCAGAGGCGGCAAGGACTTTTCACGCAGCCTCGCCAGGCGGATGCTTGAGCGCGGCGTCGTGGTCGAGCGGTAACAAACAACCGGTCCATGGCGTGGGCCGAAACAGAAGGCAGGGAGAACATGCAGAACGAAGAGAAGTCAGAGGTCGGAGGTCAGAGGTCAGAGGCGCAGGTGTACATGCGCTGGGTCGGAATGCGCAACGGCGATCCTTTCACGAGCACGCCGTCAGGGCCGTGGGGCGTGAAGATCGACGGCAACATCGTGCTGCTTGACGCTATCGACGATGAGCAGCTTGAGCATGAGCGCAATGAGCTGGAGCATCGCAGCGGAGTCACCGGCCTGACCCTGCAAGTTTCGAGAGTCGAACACTGCGTGCTGCAAGGA